>CAMOXW010000237.1 GCA_946629405.1 uncultured Ruminococcus sp. | reverse complement strand
GCTCTGCCCTTAGATCTTCTACGAGCTAAAACCTTTCTGCCGTTCTTAGTAGCCATTCTCTTCATGAAGCCGTGCTCCTTCTTTCTGTGGAGCTTCTTAGGCTGATATGTTCTTTTCATATTCAGTGTCCTCCTCTCTGCCAATTGTATATAAGAGCGTAAAAACCGCTCTGACTGACGCGATTTACGCGCAGGGACACTTCGCCCTGCATTACACTAAATCATTATATATTAAAAAGCCCTTTCTGTCAAGCAATTCCCGAAATTTTTTTATCGGGGAGATGATTTTCTGTCTTTTTGACAATATATTCTGAACCTTAACACTTGAAATTTCAACACTTTGTCCGATTTTAACAGTCCGGCTCACAAAGCAGCCCGTATAGTTGAATTATTTGGTTTTCAGGGTAAAAAAACTTATCCACTGACCTGTTTCAACATTTTCATACACGGTATTTGCGGTAAAAACAAGTCCGTCCACCGACTTTTTAAGGTGTTTCAACACAGTTTTCAACAATATGTCAATTTGTGTGTGGAAAGATGGTCTATTTTCTATTTCTTTACCAAGGAAATTCACTTGCTTTTTTCAACGGGATATGGTATAATTGTCTTATATATTATTAATAGGAGAGCACGGTATTTTTTTCTCCAACTATACTTACATACATTCGGAGGTTATTATGAATTCATTTGACGAGGTTTTTGAGAAAGTAAAGAGCTACTGCCTCGAGAACGGAACAATACCCGAGATCGGCATCAAGACATGGATAGATCCTCTTGTGCCTGTGGATTTCAACGGTTCCGAGGCTATTTTCAGCGTGCAGACTGATTTCCAGAAGAATATTGTAATGAACTCATATGCCAATGCTGTCAAGGACGCATTCTTCAACGTTCTCGGTCTCAATGTCAGCATCACCATCAATGTTGAATCCGACGAGCCCGAAAAGATCAAGGTTCCCACTGACGCAGAGCTCGAGCAAAAGCACGCAGAGCTTGAACAGTCATATAAATTCGCTAATTACGACTATACCTTCGATACATTCATCGAGGGACGTTCCAACGAGTTCGCTCTTGCCTGCAGTAAATCAGTGGCAAAGAACTGTGGAACAAAGGACGTTCCCGACTATAATCCGCTGTTCATTTACGGACCCTCGGGAATGGGAAAGACCCACCTCATCACGGCTATCGCCAACGATGTAAGGAAAAATCACCCCGACTTCAACATCGTATACGTTACCAGCGAGACCTTCGGAAGCGATCTGGTAAATGCCCTCAATAAAGGCACTATCTCCGACTTCCACAACAAGTACAGAAACGCTGATATACTCCTCATCGACGATATCCAGTTCTTCTCCACAAGAGAGCGTATGCAGGAGGAGTTCTTCCATACCTTCTACAAGCTCCATCAGGAGGGCAAGCAGATCGTCATCACGTCGGATAAGCCCCCCAAGGAGCTGGTTACTCTTGAGGAGCGTCTCCGCACCCGTTTCGAGGGCGGTCTCATCGCAGATATCTCTGCCCCCGATTACGAGACAAGACTTGCTATCATCAACAGAAAATCCGAGCTTCTTGAGCTTAAAATGCCCAGCGAGGTAGCAGAATTCATGGCTAACCGCCTGAAATCCAACATCAGACAGCTTGAGGGCGCAGTTGTCCGCCTGAAGGCTCTCAACCACTTCGCAGGAAGCCCCATAACTATATCCATGGCTCAGAGCGTTATGCGCGACGTCCTTGCAGACGAGCAGCCTATACCCATCACCGTTGAGAAGATCATCTCAGAGGTATCCACAGTATACGGCGTATCTCCCGAGGATCTGCGCTCCAGCAAGCGTTCCGCACAGATATCTACTGCCCGTAAGGTAGCTATCTACGTTGTCCGCGAGATAACACAGATGCCCCTTGCCTCCATCGGTACGGAGTTCGGCGGCAGAGACCACTCCACCATCGTTTACTCGGTAACAAGCGTTACAGAGTCGATGGAAAAGGACTCAAACCTGAAGAACCTTGTAAACGATATCATCAAGAATATCAAGGACAAGAGCAAGGTCTGAGTCAACCTGCGGTCAACGTTAAAAATGTTGAAAACTGCTCATTCCACACAGTTTTCAACAGAGTGTTAAAAACTATTCTGAAAATTCCCGTCTGAAATTATCCCCGATAAGAAAAAGACAGTCCGCCTTTACTGACCGGAGCTGTCGGATATCATTTCAACACGGACAACTTTCAACACTCAACATCATTGTGAAATTTTACGCTAAAAAATATTTCAATATTCCGTTTTCCACTTTTTTCTCAACTTTTTTTCCTTTTCAACTCCACAGCCTTGAACCTTTTTCACACAAAAACGGACAGGCTCACAGCTTTTCCCCCATTTCAAAAATTTCACAACAGTGCCATGTGGACGAGCTTTGCGGCGTATATCTTCAAAAAGCGCCTGTTCCAACTTTTCCACCGACACAATAACAACAACAATATTATTTATTCTTATCTTAGCTTATCTTATCACAGCCAAGATATCACGGAGGCTTATACAATGAAATTCATCTGCAATAAAACAGAGATCAGCGAGGCTATAGGAAATGTCTCAAGAGCTGTTTCACAGAAATCCACCATTCCCGCTCTCGAGGGCATAAAGGTCCGCGTATCCGAGGGAAGCGTGGAGCTTACCGCCTATAACCTTGAAATGGGTATCCGTACCTCTATCGGTGCAAGCACTGAGGGAGAAGGCGAATTCGTAGTAAGTGCAAGACTTTTCAGTGAGTTCACAAGACGTATGTCGGGAGATGAGATAACCTTCGCTATCGACGAAAACCTCGTTATCACCATCTCATGCAGCGCTACGGAATGCAGCTTCCCCGCAATGTCAGCAAACGAATATCCCGAGCTTCCCAAGGTTGACTCCGCAAGAAGCTTCTCCGTAAAGCAGAGCATACTCAAATCAATGATAAATATGACCAGCTATGCTGCTTCTCTCAATGAGAGCAAGCCTGTTCTCACAGGTGAGCTTTTCGATATCGAGGAGGGAAGCTTCAATATGGTAGCTATCGACGGTTTCAGACTCGCGATCAGAAGCGAGCTCACCGACTGCACAGAAAAGTATCACTTCGTAGTTCCGAAAAAGGCTCTCCTTGAAGTGTCAACACTTATCAAGGACGACGATGACGAAAAGCTCTGTACAGTCTGCACCAATGACAGACACATTATCTTCGAGATAGGCAACGTTTTCGTTATATCCAGACTTCTCGAGGGCGTTTTCCATAACTACAAGCTCAGCATCCCCAGCGGCTGCAAGACAGAGGTCATCATCAGCAAGAGGGATTTCTCCACCTGTCTCGAGCGCTGCTCCCTGCTTATCGACGACAAGAACAAGTCGCCTATCCGCTGCGAGGTCGGCAACGGCGTAATGAAGATAAGCTGCAAGACAGGCATCGGTAAGATTAACGACGCAATTTCCGCCGATATTTCGGGCGAGACCGTTACTATCGGCTTCAATAACAAGCTCATTCTGGATGCGCTCCGTGCTGCGGAGGGCGACAAGGTGCGTATACGCTTCAACGGCGCAATGAAGGTCATCGAGATACTTCCTCTCGAGGGCGAAAGCTTCATATTCCTTGTAATGCCCATACAGCTCAAGAACTGAGAGCTGCGGAATGGCTGAAACTTCCAGCTGCTGTATGAGCAGCTGAAGTCATGTTTCAGCCCTTTAGCAAGGTACAGAATGTATCGTTTTTTGTTCCGCTATTTAAGTATTCTACCGTAAGAGGTGATATATATGCCCGAAAACAGGATAAAAATAACCACTGAGTTCATAAAGCTGGATGCGCTCCTGAAATTCGCTTCACTTGTGGGCTCGGGCGGAGAGGCAAAGCAGCTCATACAGGACGGAGAGGTCCTCGTGAACGGAGAGGTCTGCACCATGAGAGGCAAGAAGATACGCCCCGGTGACAGAGTAGAGCTGGACGGTCAAGAGGTAATCGTAGAGTGATAGTCACCTACGCCGACATTGACGGCTTCAAGAACCTGAGCGGCATATCATTTGCTCCCGACCCGAAATATAATATCATAGTGGGTCCAAATGCTCAGGGAAAGACCAATCTTCTTGAAGCCATGTGGATACTTTCGGGCTGCAAGAGCTTCCGCGGCTCGAAGGAAAAGGACTATATCTGCCTCGGCGGCAGCCGTATGGAGTCAAAGGTCAAGATCATGGACAGCGTCCGCGAACAGAAGATAACCTTTGAGATGACCAGAAGCGCCGCAAACAGCAAGAATATAACTCTCAACGGCGTAAAACAAAAGGGAACAAGGGCACTCTTTGATGTTTTCAAGTGCATTGCCTTTATCCCCGACGATGTGGATATAATAAAGGGTTCGCCCGAAAAAAGGCGTAACTTCGTGGATATGGCAGCTTCACAGCTCAATCCCGTCTTTGTCATGCACATCAACAAGAACAACGCCATCATGAACCAGCGCAATGCGCTCCTCAAAGGCATAATGCAGGGAAATACCGAAAGGGGCATCCTTGATGTATGGGACAGACAGGCTTCCCGTGAGGGAGCAGTCATCTCCTATATGCGCCATGAGTATATAGAAAAGTTCAACGGTATCTGCGGCAGACTTTACCGCACTATATCGGGAGGAACAGAGGAGCTTGAACTGGAGTACAAGTCAAATGTTTTCAGACCCGAGGACTTTGAAAAGCCCTGCGGCGAGGAAGCTTATGAGCAGTATTACAGGAAGCTGAAAGAGACCTCGGATTATGACATCAGAACGGGAAGCACCCATGCAGGTGTGAACCGCGATGAGATACTCATAAAGATAAACGGCGTCAGCGCCAAGGACTACGGCTCGCAGGGACAGATAAAAAGTGCCGCGCTGGTCATGAAGCTGGCTCAGGCTGAGATATTCATGCAGCGTTCAAAGGAAGCTCCCGTCATATTTCTTGATGACGTAATGGGGGAGCTTGACGAGAGCCGTCAGAGGTTCGTATTCGATATGATAAAAGATATGCAGGTATTCATAACCACACCAAACGAAAATGCACTTCTTCCCGAGATAAAGGGAAAAATTCTCAGGATAAGCGGCGGAAGCGTTGTGGAGGAGGAAGAAAATGTATCTGCACATAGGGAATAATTACTCCGTGGACGTCAGGGACGTTGTGGGGATTTTCGACATTGAGAACACAACTGTTGAAAAGTGTACCAAGAAGCTCCTTGAACGTGCCGAAAAGGAACATCACTGTATATACACAACCTATGAGATGCCGAAAAGCTTCATAATAACAGTGAAGAACGGCAGCGAAAGGGTATATATCTCCCAGCTCTCGGCAGCTACACTGCGTAAGCGCCTGAAAAATGGCGGAGGGTTCTGAAATGGAAGGGCATACACGGAAATATATCAGATTGAAAAACTATGATTATTCATCTAACGGAATGTATTTTATAACCATATGTGCCAAAAACAGGAATCATTATTTTTCCGAAATAACAGAAGATCCCCAATGTGTAGGGGAGGCCGCCCTCGGCCTCCCGAATGTGAGATTAACAGAAATTGGAAAAATCGTAAATAATAATATTATTATGATCAACGATATATATAAATAAGTTTCTGTCGAAAAATATGTTATAATGCCGGATCATATACACATGATATTGTTCATTTCGGATTATGAGACGGAAAACGGCGGGAGGCCGGGGGCGGCCTCCCCTACAAAATCCGTTAATCAGATAATCAATGGATTAAAGACGATATCAACGAAACAGATAGGTTTTTCAGTGTGGCAAAGGTCATTTCACGACCACATAATCCGCAATGAAAGGGAATTCCTTGAGATCTGCAATTACATTGACAATAATCCCATAAATTGGGTCAATGACATATACAACCAGAATTTTTGGAGGTAAAACATGAGTCAGCAGAACAACAATTACGATGAAAACGACATACAAGTCTTGGAGGGACTTGAAGCGGTCCGCAAAAGACCCGGTATGTACATCGGTTCCACAGGTCCCGGAGGACTCCACCACCTCGTTTACGAGATAGTGGACAACTCCATCGACGAAGCCCTTGCAGGCTACTGTACAGAGATAACCGTCGAGATACTTGAGGGAGATATCATCCGCGTTTCCGATAACGGACGAGGAATCCCCGTAGGCATCCACCCAAAGGAGGGCATCTCAGCTGCTACGGTAGTTTATACCATACTCCACGCAGGCGGTAAGTTCGGCGGCGGCGGATATAAGGTATCGGGCGGTCTCCACGGCGTTGGCGCCTCGGTAGTAAATGCCCTTTCATCATGGCTGGAGCTCACAGTCAAGGACGGCGAGCACGTTTACTTCCAGCGCTTCGAGCGCGGTCACTACGACGAGGAGCTGAAGATAATCGGCGATACCAAGGAGACAGGTACCAGCGTAATGTTCAAGGCTGACGATGAGATATTCGAGAGCACTGTCTACGATTATGAGGTGCTTCTGAAGCGTCTCCGTGAGCAGGCTTTCCTCAATGCAGGCATAAAGATAATCTTCTCTGACAAGCGCGACAGCGCCAATACCATCAGCGAGACTCTCCACTATGAGGGCGGTATCCGTCAGTTCGTAGAGCATATCCACGCCACAAGAGGACTTGAGTCACTCAGCGGCGATGTTATCTATATTTCGGGAACTCAGGGCGACTCCTTCGCGGAGATAGCTCTCCAGTACAACGACAGCTACAATGAGGT
>CAMOXW010000236.1 GCA_946629405.1 uncultured Ruminococcus sp. | reverse complement strand
GACATCATCGCAGGCAATTCGCCTGATATGCTCTATTTCAGCGAGCCTGCCGCAATAAAGGGCCTCACCGGCAAGGGCGTCTTCGTTGACCTCTACGATTTCCTCGGCAAGGACGGCGGACTCTCAAAGGACGATCTCGTTCCTCCGGCACTCAAAGCTTGCGAGGAGAACGGAAAGCTCTATTCGATCACTCCCTCACTCAGTATGTCAACAGCTGCTGTAAAGACTAAATACTGCGACAAGGAAAACTGGACCATTGATGATCTCATCGCTGCTTACAATAAGCTTCCCGCAGGTGCAAGGCTCACTCAGTGGAGCAACAGCAAGCTTTCTGCTTTCCAGTACCTCGTTTCAAATATGAGCTTTGTTGACTATGCTGCCGGCACCTGCAATTACGACAGCGACGAATTTGTCAAGATACTCGAATTCGCGAACCAGTTCCCCGAAGAGGAAGAGCAGCCCGACTGGGAGCATATGACCGAAGAGCAGACGGAGAAATACTACATCGACGAGCAGACAGTTCTCAGGAACGACAAGGCACTCATCGGCAACTTCGACTTCTACGACTTCAGAGAATATAACAAACTCAGACAGGCAATGTTCGGCGAGGACATAACACTTGTCGGCTATCCCTCCGCAAACGGCTGCGGAACACTTGTACAGCAGACAGCCAGCTTCGCTATCCTCAGCGATTCACCCAACAAGGACGAATGCTGGAAGTTCCTCTGCCGCTTCTTCACAGAGGACTATCAGGAGAAGAACAGCTGGTCCGTACCTGCTCTCAAGTCAGCATTTGAGAAGAAGCTCGATGAGTCTATGGAGGATCCTTACTGGACCGACGAAAACGGTGAAAAGCACTACGAAAAAGGACAGTACAGCCTGGGTGACGAGACCATCGAGTACGACAACCTCTCAAAGGAGGACCGCGACTACATAGAAGACCTTATCCTCAACGCAAATGTATCAGGTATGCAGATATGGGACAACGATGTTCAGGCGATCGTTGACGAAGAGGTACAGGCATTCTTCGCAGGCGAAAAGTCCGCAAAGGAGACTGCTGAAATAATTCAGAACCGCGTGTCCATTCTTGTGAGCGAGCAGTCATAAACAACGACATCTACATTTTCATAAACTCCACCTCCTTATGAGGGAACAGGCTATCCGTAAATGGATAGCCTGTTTCTTTTTCCGGGAGCAGAGGAGATGATCCTGCCGGACAACAAAAAAGGACGCATTTCGCGTCCCTGATGTGGTATAATCAATCGTCGAGTATTTTGGGAGAAGGTGCATTCTCACGCTTTTCACGAGCTTCGCGGCGACTGCGGCGCTCTTCGGCGGCTTCGTAGGAAAACAGCTGTATCAGCGCGATAACAGCCGCTATCACTGCCGGAGCGATGCAGGGGAGTATGCGTGCGCGGTACATATCGCTTATCGGCGTCATAGCGAATTTGTCTGTCCAGCCGGCAGCGTCCGCGTGCGAGCAGAGCTTGTGCAGCATCACAAGACACAGCGCAAGTCCGCTGCCAGAGCATATGAGCGAAACGATATCTGCAAAATTTTTTCTGAAAAGGCACAAAACTGCTCCCGCTGCCATTATCAGACCCGAAGCAATGAGCGCTGCTCCGACTGCCGAGATCTTATTCCCGTAGCTGTCGCCGTTATAGATCAGTCCGGCGCCGGACATTCCTGCCATAAACACGGGATAGACCGCCGTAAGGCACAGCAGCACCGCCTTTGCAGCCTTCATAAGCGGACTGCTTCTACGCTTTTTTTCCATTATCTTACTCCTGTTCATCTTTCGGGAAATACTGCTCACTGTGAGTAATTCACATTTATATAGTCAAAGCTGAGATATATAATACATTTAGTCGGACAAACCGACTGAAAGGAAATCCAGAATGCAAATTGAAAAAATCATCAAAAAAACGGCTGCGATAGTATTATCTGCGGCAGTCTGCGGTATATTCGGAGCTGCCGGATACTATTCGCTTCGGCTTCCAGAGAGCGTCACCGTCAGCTCTGACGGCAGTGTCGGGTTTGCAATGTATCCCGAGCTGCGCTGCGACAGAGAGACAGCAGATGCCGGTATTTCGCCCGGAAAGGCAACTCTCTCGCTGTTCGGAGCTATCCCCGTGAAAAGCGTCAGCGTACACCGCGAGGAAGCTCCCACGCTTATCGCAGGCGGCAGACCCTTCGGTGTAAAGCTGCTTATGGAGGGCGTTATGGTAACAGCGACCGGAAACGTCGACTGTCCCGGCGATGATGTCTGTCCGGCTGAGATAGCCGGAGTAGAGGTCGGGGACGTGATACGGCTCGCGGACGGCGTAAAGCTGAGCTCAAACGCCGACCTTCAGCAGGTCATCTCAGACAGCGCCGGAAAGGACGTTACTCTTTCACTCACACGCGGAAGCGCCGAGCTTAAAGCCTGCCTGCACCCGGTCTACTCCGAAAGCGCCAAAACATGGCGCGGTGGGATGTGGGTCCGCGACAGCATAGCCGGGATAGGCACAATGACCTTCATAAACAAGGATACCGGCGGATTTGCCGGACTCGGGCACCCCGTCTGTGATACTGATACCGGTGAGATAATACCGATACAGAGCGGCGAGGCTGTTCCTGTCGAGATAACCGGAGCACGAAAGGGCGCTGTCGGAAAGCCCGGCGAGCTTCGCGGAAGGTTCACACGTTCGCCTTTTCTCGGTGTTCTTGAGCGCAACTGTGAAAGCGGTATCTACGGACGGCTCTCCGATGAGGCGCTCAGCGAGCTTGCGGAGGGTGCCGGGGAATTCCGCCTCGGCTACCGGCAGGAAATAAAGACCGGCTCTGCGGAGATATACACGACGTTAAACGGCTCAGTTCCGCGCAGCTACTCCGCCGAGATCGAGAGCATCGACTATAACGGCTCTGAGACGACGAAAAATATGGTCATCCACATCACCGACCCTGACCTTATCAGTGAAACAGGCGGTATCGTTCAGGGAATGAGCGGCAGCCCCATTATCCAGGACGGCAGGCTCATCGGCGCTGTGACGCACGTCTTTGTCTCCGACCCGACGCGAGGCTATGCGATATTTGCCGAAAATATGCTTGAAGGCGATATGCCGCAATAAAACAAAACGGGGCGTTACAGCTGTAACGCCCTTGATCTTGCCAGTGCAAAATTTTCTTTATCTGTTTTCCTCACTGAAACCGCTGTCTACGAGCTCGATAAGAGCATCAACAGCAGCTCTCTCGTCAGCACCGTCAGCGATGACCTTAACATTGGTTCCGCCTACGATACCGAGGGAAAGGATTCCGAGGAGGCTCTTGGCATTGACTCTGCGCTCTTCCTTCTCTATCCAGATAGATGACTTGAATTCGTTAGCCTTCTGGATGAAGAATGTTGCCGGTCTTGCGTGGAGACCTACCTGATTCTTGACCATTACTTCTCTGACAAACATATTACAACTCTCCTATTCTCTGTAGTCGCTCAATGTGCTGGTTGAGCATTTCATGCAAATTGTTTCAGTTGCTGATATTTATTATACATTCATTTTTTTTCAGAGTCAACGCATTTTTACCTCAAAACCGTTCAAAACCTTCAAATTCTACATTTAGATTAAATGACTGATAGATTTATAGAGTCTGCTTGTGAATTATCACCACAAAGAAGAGTTAATTTTTATTGTTCAAAGTGTATAGTTATCCCCAGAAGAATATGTTCACTATTGCTAAACGGAAAAAGCATTTCTCACTATACGAATTGTTTATGTGCATTTGCAATAGCGATATATTGATATTATATATCAAACATAAGAATTGAGTAACATATTTTTCTTGATTTTTGAGCTCCTCCGGCAGATTTTGGCACAGCACATTTAGCTAAATTATCCTGCTTAAATTATTGATACAGCCCATAAAATAGACTGATAGAGCACCTCTCATTTTATGCCGCTTTGCTTAAACGTGTGCAGGTCCGGTGCGCTTCATGCACAAAGCCGGCTAAACCAGCGTCCTGCGCCGCTTTTCTCTTACATTTTAAAGGGAAAAGCCGGCGGCTGTTGACACACCGCACCTGAAATGATATAATTAGTGTGTCTGCAATGACCGGCTTTTTGCGGCCGTTGCACCGGAATATCAGAAAATTCACGCCTGTACGCTGAAAAGGAGTAATCAATATGAGCGGAAACAAGAACAGCTATGAAAGCCCATTCTGTACACGTTATGCAAGCGAGGAGATGCAGTACATTTTCTCCGCAGATAAAAAATTCACGACCTGGCGCAAGCTCTGGGTCGCACTCGCAAGAGCTGAAATGAAGCTCGGTCTGCCTGTAACTGAGGAACAGGTAAAGCAGCTCGAGGAGCACGTAAACGATATCGACTACGAGGCTGCCGAGGCAAGAGAGCGCATCACACGCCACGATGTTATGGCTCACGTTTTCACCTACGGACGGGCTTGTCCCGACGCTGCCGG
>CAMOXW010000235.1 GCA_946629405.1 uncultured Ruminococcus sp. | reverse complement strand
TTGGCTATGGAGTGCGGATAATGCTCCTCAAGACACGCAGCAAGCCTCAGCATTTCATCCGGATCACGCCCGCCAAAGGTTATGACCTCTGCTACACGCGGCGTGGAATAGGTCAGAGTCCCGGTCTTGTCAAATACTATCGTATCAGCCTCAGCTACCGCTTCCATGAATTTTCCGCCCTTGACTGTTATACCAGCACGGCTGCACTCACGCATTGCTGAAAGTACAGACACCGGCATCGCAAGCTTCAGCGCACATGAAAAGTCTACCATGAGTATCGCAAGAGCCTTCGTTGTATTCCGCGTTATGAGCCATGTCATAAGTGTTCCTCCGAGGCTCCACGGAACAAGCCTGTCCGCAATATGAGAAGCCTTGTCCTCTGCGGCAGATTTCATCTTCTCGGATTCCTCTATCATCTGCACTATACGGTCATATCTTCCGCCGCCGGCTGTATTCTCTACGATTATCCTGCACTCGCCGTCTTCAACAACGGTGCCTGCATAGACATAGGCTCCCTCTGTCTTGTGTACCGGTACGGACTCACCTGTCATTGAAGCCTGGTTGACCATTGCGTCACCCGAGATCACTTTGCCGTCAAGTGGTATCATTGACCCAGTACGCACGGTGATGATATCTCCCTTTCCGACCTCAGCCACAGGAAGGAGCACCTCCTGTCCGTCGGCTGTCACTGTCCATACCTGCTCAACACCAAGCGACATCGTCCTTGCAAGATCATCCACTGACTTCTTGTGCGTCCATTCGTCAAGTATATCCCCCACTTTCAGAAGGAACATTACTGAGCCTGCTGTAGCATGATCTCCCCTGATTATCGACACTCCTATCGCAGTCGCATCAAGCACCTCAACACTCAGGCTTCCGCTGAGCAGGCACTTCAGCCCGCGGACTATATACTTCAACGCGCGAAACACCGACAGGATGTTCCTCACCGGAAGCGGTACGATGAATTTATTTATAATACGGCGCATCACAGCGCTGCTCAGCTTATCCTCGTATTCACGGTTGAGCTCCCTTCCGGTAAGCTCAGGGACAAGTGCTGCTGACGCTTCGTCATCATAGCTGAATCCGGCAAGAGCACGGATCACTTCACCGCGGGGACAGACATAGGTCAGAACTACATCGCAGGTACGGTCATAGACCTTCACAGACGTGATACCGGCAACTGCTGCAAGGGTATACTCCGCAATATCAGCCTGTCTGAGCGTCATCCTTCCCTGACAGAACCGGACGCGCATACGGTGTCCGGACTCATGAAGTATCCTGCATTTCATTTTTATCACCTTCCAGAATTCTTGTTGGAGCTAAAGAAACAGACCGCCTCAGCGGTCTGGATCATTGCTTATGCCTCGGGCGCTTCCTCCGCAGTTTCTTCCTCCGCGCAGGCATCCTCTATGAGCGCAGCTTCTTCCTCAGCTTCACGCTGCTCGTTGATCTCCTTCGCATCTGCAAGAATATCGCCGCAATTTTCACGGACATTCGTTACAGTTTCCATTACATTGCTCTTGGCGCGAAGAACTGCCGCTGTTGCATGAGTGTAACACTTCTTTGCATCCTTGCTCGTAAGTATCCTGAGACCGGCAGTTCCGAAAAGAACTCCTCCGGCAAATGTTCCGAGCTTCTTCCATGAAATATTGATCATGATAATCACCTCTGTGTTATTTTGGCTAAAAGTTCATCGCGACTTTTAGCTTTCTTGATAATATGATACAACATTTTTCATGAGTTTTCTGCTCCGAAAAGACAATGCGGTTATCATTGACTTACTGAATATTCTGTGCGGCACATAGCCTCCGGTATTCCCTCGGTGGCACTCCTATCGTCTCGCGGAACGCCGCCGCAAACTTGCTCCCGTTGTCATAACCGAAATCGCTCGCTATATCAAGAACGTTCTTATTTGTGTTTTTAAGCATCGCTGCCGCAGAAAGCATCTTCCTGCGCTTGATATAGGAATAGACCGGCGCTCCGTATATGAGGCGGAAAGCAGTCTTGAAGCGCGTCGGAGTTATACCCGAACGCTCAGATATCTCGCCTATCGTGTAGTGTGTGCTGAGATTCTGACAGAGAAAAGCACAGACCTCCTTGACAGAGGCGGCAAGCTCAGCCGTACAGCGGCTTTTTCCCGCTGCCGATGCTTCCCGTGTAAGCTTACCTATGCGGTCAAGAAATACCTCCGCTGCTTCCTCAGGTGCGGTATCACTGCATACTGCGTCAGCCGCAGCACGAAGCTCCTCATCAGCGTGATGTACAAAACACTCACCGCTGCACAGCCTCTCAGAATTGGCGCATTCCTCGCTGTTTCCGCTTATATATATGGAAAAGCCGGCAAATCTGCCGGTCGGGAAGGCAGGGTCACGCGCACCTTCTGCAAGGCTCCTTATCATGATTCCACCGTCCGTTATATAGTAGCTCCAGTGACCGATGACATATTCACCGCTGCCCTCACGACAGTAGGTTATCTCATATAACGCACTTTCCGGAGCAGCTTGGTTTACTGCTCCGGAGGCATTATAGTCCCGCAGCATGAGCGTCATGCCGCGGAACCTGATATTCTCTTTCATATTGTCAGGCAAGCTGTGCTGCAAGCTTTTTGAGATTGTCAAGATCTTCATCTGACGGTGCTTCGTTTACAATAAAGCCCTCGCCGCCAACAAGCTCTGCTCCTGCTGCGGTTACTCTGTCTGCCCAGTTACGCATCCACTCGCCGTCGCCCCAGCCGTATGAACCGAAAAGAAGTACCTTCTTTCCGCTGAGTGAGCCTTCAGCTGATGTGAAGAAGGGCTCGAATTCGTCCTCCTCAAGAACCTCAGCTCCCATCGCAGGGCATCCGAAGCAAAGCGCTTCATAATCTGCAACGCTTCCGCTGAAATCAGATACGTTGAATAACTCTGCATTTGCTCCCTCAGCTGCCGCCTTGGCCATTGCCTCAGTGTTGCCTGTGCCGCTCCAATAAATTACTGCTGTTTTCATTATATTTCCTCCCTGGATATTTCAAGCGCCTGAAATAATGTCAGGCCTTGTTTTAATCTATCGCACAGAATTTCTCTGCATCGACCGTAAATATTGAATGTGCGCTGTGCGCTGCCGATATCACTGTAGACCTTCCAGTATCCGCAAAGCAGATAATTTCTGCCCTGATTCCGGATGAAACCCCTGATATCTTCTATAGGATATCCCAGAAAAACACCTGCTTCGTGCGGGAAACATCCGCAGCTCATACGGCTTGCAAGCAGTGAGAGCTTTTCGTCAAGCTCCATTTCACGGTGATATCCGTATCCACTAAGAAAATCCGCTGCTTCGCTGTCCTCAAGCCATGCCCTCAGAAGCTTTTCGTGATAGACGTATATCAGCGTGCGTTCACGGCACTTGCACATGATCCTGAACCTCAGTC
Organism: uncultured Ruminococcus sp.; assembly: GCA_946629405.1. The sequence continues at coordinate 3,504 of CAMOXW010000235.1, read as the reverse complement.
CACATCGCTCAGCTTCCTCTGCGTTGCCTGTGAGATAATCCGTTACAGTTTCCTCAGACTGCTCTACAGAAATGAGATTAGCGCATTTCACTCCCAAGAGAGCCGGCGCGGTGTGCCTTGCGAGAGTATTCTCAAATTCGTGTCTCTCGTTTTCTGACATCGTCATACCTCCGTATAATTCGTTAAAAGCTGCTTCAGCGCACTGACACTTGAGCTGTGGATATGCTCAACCGGTATGCCGTATTTTTCAGAGCGGTTCTTTACACCACCGAGCATTTTATGCGAGCAGGTGCCGGTGAAAACTACCATGAGATCCGGGTATCCGAGCTTGTTCTCAAAATCAGCCGGCATCTGGGTAAATACTTTCGATTTGCAGTTGAATGACTTGCAGATATCCTGATAGCGGGTCGCCATGCGGTCGTTCCCGCCGACAATTACAATACTCATATTTCCTCCTGTTGTACGTTAGTAAAATCTAACTAAAGTCCAAAAAATTAAAACGAATAAATCCGTTAGTATTTTCTAACTGTATTATAACACCCAATCTTTTCACCTGTCAAGAAAAAAGCTCCGTAACGGCAAATGTTTGTTGATTCAGAATAATTTTTCCAGCGTATCAACTCAAAGTATAGTACAAACCTTATCAATTTTACTCCAAAAATGATAGCTGTGTCTAACATATGAAAGAAATTATCCTTCGCTTCTAATTCTCAGTATTCCGAAAATCCCCTGATAAAGACCTGCGCTGTTGACAAAATTATGCTGTTTATGTTATAATATCCAAAAGGAGTTGAACTGCTTTGGAAATATTGCTTCTGCTCGGTATTTTTACCGCTGCCTTCATTTTTGCCGGGATAATCACTTACAGGATATGCAGAAAAAAATCGTCGGATAATAATGACAGCGATAAGCTTTGAGGTGACACTATGGATATCGATATCTACGTTGATTCAGTGTATAACGGCTTCTTCCCCGTCCTTATAATGGAGGACCTGCTGAATGACCACCGTGCTGAATGTGCCTCCAAAGCCGAGAATATCGGCGAGGATGATGTACTTGTGTATGCGGTTTTCAGCTATGAACCGGATTCACAGAAGATCATTTCCCTTAATCTCGTGTGCCTCGTTATGCCTTACAGCGATTACGTCGGTTTCGTCGCCGAACAGAACTCCGGTGATACTTTCAAGCGCTTCTTTTTTATGAGAAAGATAATCAGAAAAAGCAAAGGAGAACATAATGAATAAATTAAGGATACTTTCGGTATTGCTGTCCATGATGACCGCTGCCGTCCTGATTCAGCCCGGAGTTTCTGCCGAAGGAAGCTCCGAAAGCACCTCGTCCGCTTCTGCATCAGCCCAAAATACATCAGCCGGCAGTTCAAACGCTGCCGCGGATCAGGAAAAAACTACCGGCACAACTGCCGCAAAAGAAACGGCTGACAATCTCTTTACCGTGACCTTCCTCGACTTCGACGGAAATGTTCTCTATTCTATGGATGTCCCCTCCGGCGGAAAGATCGACTACGCCTCCGTCGATACCTCCTCACTCCACACTCATCCGGATATCTATACCGAGAAAATGTTCTATCAATGGGATCAGTCACCGGAATACGCCGAGGAAAATATCTCTATCCGCGCACTCTGGCAGTCTGCAACTATATTACTGAAAAATGTACCCGATAAAAGGCGGTATACCGCGCTGGACGGAAGCATAGACCTCGACGGTCTCGAAGTGTCGATAACTATTGAAAAACAGCTCACTGAGCTTGACGAGGACGGTAACTATAAGATCTCGACAACTACCTCTGATGACGTCGCTCTGAGCTGCGCCGCTAAGCCCGCTACCGTTCAGGAAGCCTTCTCAGACGGAAATTCCTCCGCCGAGATAAGCATTTACCCTATCGGCGAGACTAAGCCGCTGTCTTCCTATAAGATCTATTATGTACCCGACTTCGGAGATGTTACCGGCAACGGAATAGTTGACGCTGTAGACGCTTCACACCTTCTCAGGCTTTACGCCGATATAACCGAGGATCCCAAAAAACAGCCCGATGATGCTTTTATGCTGAAGGGAGATATCGACGGTGACGGAAAAATCACCTCCGCCGACGCATCATTTGTCCTCAAATACTACGCGGCAGTCTCCGCTGACGAGAAGACCGTATGGGATGACATAATTAAAATAAAATAATTAATTATTTCTTTTCCCTATTGAAATTATTTCCGCTTTGCGGTATAATGTATATAAATGCTCGTGCATATTTATTTTCAAAGGAGTGCTATCACAATGTATAATGACCTTATGGATTCGATCGGCTTCGTTTCTAAGTACGATCCCGCTGTCGGTGAAGCTATGAACAAGGAGCTCGCTCGTCAGCAGAGAAATCTTGAGCTTATCGCAAGCGAAAATATCGTTTCGCCCGCTGTTATGGCTGCTATGGGCAGCGTGCTCACTAACAAGTATGCCGAGGGCTACCCCGGAAAGCGCTACTACGGCGGATGTCAGTGCGTTGACGAGGTCGAGGCTATCGCTATCGAGAGAGCCTGCAAGCTTTTCGGTGCAAAGTACGCTAATGTTCAGCCCCACTCAGGCGCTCAGGCTAACACTGCCGTTTATTTCGCCCTTCTCCAGCCCGGCGATACTGTTCTCGGTATGAGCCTTGCTGACGGCGGCCACCTCACTCACGGTTCACCTGTCAATATCTCAGGTAAGTTCTTCAACTTCGTTTCCTACGGTCTTGACGATGAGACAGAAACTATCAACTACGATGAGGTTTACAAGCTTGCTAACAAGAATAAGCCCAAGCTTATAGTTGCTGGTGCATCTGCTTATCCCCGCGCTCTTGATTTCAAGCGTCTCTCCGAGATCGCAAGAGCTGTCGGCGCACTCCTTATGGTGGATATGGCTCATATCGCAGGTCTTGTTGCTGCTGGCTGCCATGAGTCACCTGTCCCCTACGCTGATATCGTTACTACTACAACACATAAGACTCTCCGTGGACCCAGAGGCGGTCTTATCCTCACAAACAACGAATTCCTCGCTAAGAAGATCAATTCCGCTATATTCCCCGGCACTCAGGGCGGCCCTCTTATGCACACTATCGCTGCTAAGGCTGTTTGCTTCGGTGAGGCTCTCAAGCCTGAGTTCAAGGACTATCAGCAGAGAATAGTTGCAAACGCAAAGGCACTTGCTGACGGTCTCCTCAAGAGAGGCTTCAATCTCGTTTCAGGCGGTACAGACAACCACCTTATGCTGGTTGATCTCCGTCCTTTCAAGATCACAGGTAAAGAACTGGAGCACAGACTTGACGAGGTTTATATCACAGTTAACAAGAACGCTATCCACAATGACCCTGAGAAGCCATTCGTAACAAGCGGTATCCGTATCGGTACTCCTGCTGTTACAACAAGAGGTCTCGGTGTTGAGGAAATGGAAAAGATCGCTGAGTACATCTACCTCTGCGCTACAGATTTCGAGAACAAGGCTGACGAGATCCGTGCAGGC
>CAMOXW010000234.1 GCA_946629405.1 uncultured Ruminococcus sp. | reverse complement strand
GAGTATCATCACTCCGACAAATGTTCCGCTGATTCCCATCGAGTATTTTGAACTGTTGAATATACCGGAGAACATGAAGCAGACTGCGGCGATAGCGATACAAACGACCATTGCCGAGAGGTTGACCTTGAATATCATCGAGCCCGTGAGGTCGCCGATAAGCCCGGAATACTGAGGAGTTCCGCCCATAGCCTTCGAGAGGGCTATCGGCTTGACAGCGTTGATACCGAGGTGGATGAGCATCTGGACACCGAACATTGCTGCGATCGAGCCGACAAGGAAGGTCATCTGCGTAAAGACTACCGTGCTGCGTTTTATGGGAGTTGAGAGGACGTAAGCCATAGAGCCGCGGTCGACCTGACTTGCGATGAGCTTATTGGCGGTGACGAGGACGTAAATGCTGGGAAGGATAGTGGTCATCATTCCGTAGAAGATGCTGAAAAGCATTGGCTGAGTCATTTCGAGAGCCGAGAACTGTGCACAGAGCACGGACATAACGGCGGTAATGGCAATCCACATCACCCAGTTTGATTTTACTGACTGCTTGAATAAAGGCTTGCTTAACATATTATTTTCCTCCTTCGATAACCTTGTTGTAATACATTTCAAGTGTGTAGGGTATGTAACGCATATAGCGCATATCGAAGACAGCTATCTCGCGGATGAAGCTGTTCATTTCGCCGCTGGGAACGGTTACGAGAGCGTGCTTGTAGGTATCGTTTTTCCGCTCTATATTGAACCTTGTGCGGTCTAAGAACTGCCGGTATCCGCTCTCTCCTGCAAAGCCTATCCGGTAAAGCCTCGGCATATCCGGCTTGTGCATCGAACGGTCAACCGCTCCGACCATCCTGCCGCTATCTATAAAGGCAACTCTGTCGCAGGCATCCTCGAGCTCCTTGAAGATGTGGCTTGACATGAAAACCGTCGCTCCGCGCTTCTTTTCTTCAAGTATAAGCTCTATGAGCGTGTCCCTCATGAGCGGGTCAAGTCCGGTCGAAGGCTCGTCAAGAAGAAGCACCTCCGGTCTTGCCATGAATGCGGCTACAAGTGCCATTTTCTGCTTCATGCCCTTGCTCATGCGTCTGAGCGGTGCAGATGTGTCTATCTTGAAGCGGTCGATCAGGCTATCAACGTATTTCATGTCCTTCACTCCGAGGAAATCCGCCTGCAATTTCAGGAAGGACGTTCCGCTCCCGACATCAGGAAAGTCTATCTCTCCCGGCACATAGCCGACCTTCTTCATTATCTCTGCCGACTGTCTGCGGCAGTCCAGTCCGTCTATGCTGCATGAGCCGCTGTCCGGTGCGAGAAAGCCCATAAGGTGCCGGAGAGTAGTGGTCTTGCCGCTGCCGTTAGTGCCGACGAGCCCGAATACCTCTCCCCTGTCTATGTGGAAGTCAAAGTCAAAGATGCCCTTCCCCCCGCCGTAATCCTTTGTCATGGCGTTAATAGTTATCATCTCAGACATTTACCGCACCTCCTGTACCAAAGCTCCTGTTGTTCTTATAGAAATGCATGAAGTATTCTTCAAGACTGACTGAATGTTCGTCGATATTCTTTATCCTGCACCCCGAAAGCGCTGAAATGAACCTGTTTGTATCGCTGTCCGGAACAGATACATCACACTTCCGGCTCGTCTTATCGGCAAAGTCCGGCTTCATTCCGGAACTGAGGAAGACTTCATAATCCTTCACCGAGCAGAACTCTATCCTGAAGATATTTTTCAGGCCATGCTTCACATCAGCCGCATCAACCGTTGAAATGAGCCTGCCTTCCTTGATTATTGCTATCCGGTCGCAGAGCGCTTCGACCTCGCTGAAAATATGGCTGGATAGAAGTATGGTCTTGCCGCGTTTTTTCTCCCCGCGGATAAAGTCTATGAACACCTCCTGCATCACCGGGTCAAGACCGCTTGTCGGCTCGTCAAGAAGAAGTATATCCGGATCGCTCATGAAGGCTGTCACTACGGCGAGCTTCCTTTTCTCGCCTATGCTCATTCGCTTTACATCACCTTTAGGGTCAAGGCTGAACATATCGAGCAGCTCGCCCGAGCGGTCAGCGCAGGAGCCTCGCCTCATTCCCTTCATCATTTCTATGAACTCGTCACCGCGCAGTCCGTCCGGAAGCGCTACCTCTCCGGGAAGATAACCAACTCTGCCGAGGATCATGTCGTGCTGCTTATAGCAGTTCATCCCGTTTATCCTTGCTTCACCGCTCTGCGGCTTCGAGAAGCCCATGAGGTGGCGCATCGTCGTGGACTTGCCCGCGCCGTTTGGTCCGAGGAAGCCAAGCGTTTCGCCTTCTGCGATGCCGAAGCTTACTCCGAAGATGCCCCTTCCGCTGCCGTAGTCCTTAGTGAGCCTGTCAACATCTATAACACTCATCTGTATCCCTCCTGTGTTTTAGTATGTCTGTATTATAACCCCGCAATGTTTTAGAATTGTTCCAGAAATGTTTCAGAAATATTAAAAATTGAAATCCTTCCTGACAGGGCTCACTTTTATATGAAGCAGCAGATCACTCCTCCGCCGCCTCCCCGCGATACTCTGACGGTGTTCTGCCGGTCAGCTTTTTGAACTGCTTCATGAAATAACTCTCGGATGAATACCCGCACATCTCAGCGATCCTGTTTATGGGGGTATTCGTCCCGGCGAGAAGCTTCTCTGCCTTCTTCACCCTGAAGATGATGAGCTCCTCGAATATTGTGGCACCGAAAAATTCCCTGTAATTCTTCTGGAGCGTGCTCCTGCTCATGTTCATTTCGGTGCAGATGAGCCCGATGCTCCGGTATTTCTCAGGCTGGAGCTTCATCCTGCTTCGCAGCCTGCAAAGACCTGCATAGCAGTCGGAATTTTTCCTGCTCCTTATCCCCTTTCCGGCAAATGCCTCAGACCTCACGGACGAGCTGTCAGCCTTACCGACCCGGTGCAGCTCAACGTTAAGTGCAGACACGAATCTGAGATAGTAGCCGTCATATACAAAGCTGTTGTCACCGAATTCCAGCGTAATAAAGCCAAATCTTTCAGCTCCGTAGTGCAGCAGCGATACGAAGACCGCACGGCTTTTTTCTTCGTCTGCAAAGTGTGAGACCTCCGCAGGACTAAAGCTATCTCCTTCTGCGACAGAGCAGTTTCCGCCGGAATACAGCGCTCTCAGCCTTACACTTTCAGGCGAGCCGTCCGAAAGATAGACCGCGACCCTCTCTGCCCTGTAAAGTGTATTGATATGCCGGAATGCCCTTTTCAGCAGGTCTTCCCTGTCCGCGGAAAGGCTCAGGTCATAGCTCAGGTCATCGCAGATGATCTCCTCACGCCACATTCTCGGCTTGCTCCATGCCATGCTGCTCATAAGCTGGTTGGCAGGGATATTCCGGCACCCGCAGGAGCTTCCGATGATGAAGCCGCTGTCCGTGCGCGAGACCTTGCCGTAAAGCCTGCCGGTGATATTTCTCATGAGCCTCCTCATCGCGTCCGCACCAAGCTGGAAATGGTCGCGGGCATAAGTCGTGAGAGTTACGTCAACATTCGCAGAGAACGGAAAGCCGTCATAGCCTGTCACGGCAACGTCGCCCGGAACGCTTATCCCTGCCCCCTGAAGGCACTTTATCAGCGACATTGCCATGATATCATTGCCGCAGACTATAGCCTCAGGCATACTCAGCTCGCCGGAGATCAGCCGCCGCGCAAGTTCCTGCGAAGAATCCACCCAGAAGGTCCCGTAAAAATAATAGTTTTCATCATAGTAAAGCCCGTACTTCTGCATGACGTCCATATACGCCCGCAGTCTCGACCGTGACTGGAAAAGCTGCTCCGGACCGGTCAGACAATAGATCTTCCTGTGCCCGTGTACCTGAACAAGATGCTCGACGACCTTGCTGAAATCGTAGTAATCGTCATACTGTGTGCTGTCAAACATGGAATTCCCCTCCTCGTCAACAGCCATGACGTACCTGTTGGAGTTCCTGAGCAGCGCCTCTATGCGGTCAGTCACATCGCGGCTCATGGTGGGGTCGTCCTTGATATATATGAAACCGCTGAGATCTTCCGAGGATATCAGCTCATATATCTCCTTTTCAGCGTCAGACTGCATGGTACTGCAATAATTGAAGCTGCACAGCGGTGATAATATCATTACCCGGCACTGGCACTCCTCAGCCTGTGCGATTATCCCGCGGATTATATTTGCGATATGCTCCTTTGCGATCAAAGGCGCGACAACGCCTATCAATGGTATTTTTTTCATGGGCTCACCTCCGTTACTGTAATATTATATCATATTTAAGGATGCGTTTCAAGCTTATTTTACAGTTGCGCTGTGCAATTGTTGAAATCGAAAAATCCTCAATAATCTATTGACGAATTGTTAATTAAAGTTGTACAATTACTATATAAAGCAGCTATGGGTTGCTGCCGGACGCCTCGCTTCTGCACGCGGGGTTTATCCCTGAGGGGGGACTTTTCAGAAACAGACGCTTCCCGCGCCCCTCTTTTTGCGGGAATGCTTCTGCATCAAGTGTATTGGAGGTAATTATGAAGATCAGAAAAATTGCGGCGGCGGCTGCCGCAGCAGCTATGATGCTTACCGCCGCTGACCTGAGTGCCGTCCGCATCAGTCCCAGCAGTTCCTTTACTGCTGCGGCGGCAAGTATATCCGATATGCCGTCGGATTATCAGTATGCGGCTGACTGGATATGGAACAACCGTATCGTCAAAGAAAACTCGTTGGGCTCAAGTACAGGACGCTATAACAATATCTTCGACATGATAGTCGCCGGCAAGGGTACTATCAACTATGTCGTCAAGTGGCAGTCCTACAGCACCGTTACCTATGAGCAGCGTCAGCAGTTCGAGACTATGCTCTCGAAATGTATCAACGACTGGAACGACTGGCTCGCAGGCTACGAAAACTGGCCCTATGAACATATCGACGTCAAGGTAGTCGGCTGGGCAGTCATCGACAAGAGCTGCCTCCTCGACCTGCACGACGACGAGGTCGTTTACACCGACACAAAATACTACGACGCTCAGTACGATACCACAAACGGCAGGGATACTATCCCCGATAAGGAGCCCTACGCTCCGTCAGAGCTCTCGCGCTTCGACCATTTCAGCGACCGCAGCTATGAATACCCCGGCGGTCTTGACAAAAGATTCGATATGTATATGTGGGCGACACAGGGCTTCCCGGATATAGGCGGCTGCGGAGGCGACTGGGGGCAGAGGCTCTCCGACACGGCTTACCTCGGGATGCTCAGCAACGGCAGCTTACACGTCCTTGAGCATGAGATAGGCCACGGCTTCGGTATGACCGATTTCTACGGCGGTGAGGGTGAATCGGACGGATTCCCGCCCGGAGGCTTCCCCGGCGGCGAGAACTCTATCATGATGGCTGGCTCAGCTGCTAAAATAACCGATTTCGACGGCTGGATGCTCCGCTATATGTGGACCAAGATCAAGGATGAGCCCGGAAGATTCGACCTTGCAAACGCTCAGCCTGTCACTTCTACAACTACGGCTGCGACAACCACATCAACTACTACCACCGCTTCCCCCGTGCAGAATGACCGCATAAAGGGCGATGTGAACGCTGACGGCAGCTTCAGTATCGCTGACATCATCACTATGCAGAACTGGCTGCTTCGGAAGTCAGGCACTTATCTTGCCGACTGGGAAGCCGGTGACCTTTGCAGCGACGGCGTTATCGACATCTATGACCTCATACTCCTCAGACGCCTCCTGTTGGAGCCCGGCACTGTCGCTCCCGCTGCGGAGTTCATCGACGCTTCTATCAAGGTTCACGGCGCTTCGCTGAACACTTCCGGAGAAGCTAAAATGGTGATATTCTACGTTGACTTCCCCGATTGCAGGTACGACTATGCTCCCAGTGAGGCGGAGCTCGACAAGATAGCCTTCGGCAGCGCTGACGCCGGAAACGTCTGCTACCCCTTCGAGAGCTTCTCCGCATTCTACGGTAGAGCTTCCAAGGGCAATATGCAGCTCAGCGGAAAGGTATTCCGCTATACCACCAAGGAAAATCAGGCCGCCTACGACGACAACAAGGTCAAGATCGCTGAGGAATGCTACGATGCCTTCAGTGAACAGACCGACTTCGCACAGTTCGACGGCGACGGAGACGGCAGGATAGACTGCACTCTTTTTACCACCCCCACAAAGGCCGGCGATGACCACTGGTGGCCGTGTGCAGGTGCTTTCGGCGACCCAAGCTACAGAGTTGACGGCGTTGGCATAGGTCATATCATTACCGGAAACGCACAGGTCAATTCCCTCACTGACTATGTCAACTTCGTTTCATCATACTGCCACGAAATGGGTCACTGTACAGGTCTTCCCGACTATTATCTCTTTACCACGGCTGACTCCGAGGGTATGCACGGTGCGGCTGGAATCGAACTCATGGACACCGATGCGGGTACGGACTTCGGCGCATTCTCTAAGCTCATGCTCGGCTTCTATACAAAGGATCAGGTCGAGGTCTACAGCTCCTCAATGGGCACTAAGACCTACACCCTCCGAAACGCTCAGACCGATAATGGCAACTGCGTTATCATACCTTATCAGGATGATCTTGCCGAACACTATTTCTCCGAGTTCTTCATAATCGAGTACGCCTCCCAGGACGGCAACAACAGCGCAGTTCCGTGGTGGCAGAAGAAGGGCAGCGGTGTCCGCGTCTACCACATCGACGCAACCACTGAGTATGGCTGGAATACCTATTTCAGATACGCAAGCGGCAGCGAATTCACTAATTCCGACAATGGCAGAAGACTCATCCGCATCATCGACGACTCAGATACCGATAATTTCTACCACTCCGGCGACGTTATCACAAACAGCATTTCCGGCTTCAACTGGTACGACTCAAACGCTCAGCAGACAGTCGATCCCGGCTTGAAGATAACCATAGGTCAGCTTGAAAACGGCGCTTATACAATTACGATATCATCAAAATAATTCCCCCAAATAAGGGCTGTGCTTTTCCGGCACAGCCCCTTTTTCATGTAATACCATCCAGTCCCTGCACCGCGTCCGCTCTTTCAGGAACGTCCCTGAGCAGCACCGAAGCTTTCAGCTTTAAACTCAAAACTTTCCCTTGTTTTTTCCTGACTGATGTGTTACAATGTATATGACGTTTGTGTACGCAGACAAATATCTTACGCAGAAAGAAGGTTTTTTATGAAGGTTTTATTGATCGGCGGTACCGGTACGATAAGCATGGCAATTACCCGCAGACTTGCTCAGCAGGGACATGAGGTATTCCTCATCAACCGCGGCAGCCGCTCGTCTGAGCTTCCCGGAAACGTCACCGTGCTCAACGCAAGCATCGACGATGAGGCTGCCGTCACCCGCCTGACCAGGGGAATGTACTTCGATGCCGTCGGAGAATTCATCGGCTTCGTCCCTGAACAGGCTGAACGCGACTTCCGCCTGTTCAGCGGCAAAACACGGCAGTATATCTTTATCAGCTCAGCCTCAGCTTACCAGAAGCCGCTGTCCTCCCCCGTCATCACCGAGAGCACACCGCTTTCCAACCCCTACTGGCAGTATTCCCGCGACAAGATCGCCTGCGAGGAGTACCTTATGAGACAGTACCGCGAAAATGGCTTCCCTGTCACTATAATACGTCCAAGCCATACCTACGATGAGCGAAGCGTCCCGCTCGGCGTCCACGGAAACGGCGGAAGCTGGCAGGTGATAAAGCGCATGGCTGAGGGCAAGCCTGTCATTATCCACGGCGACGGCACCTCGCTCTGGACGATCACACATAACAGCGACTTCGCAAAGGCTTACTGCGGACTTGTCGGGAATATCCACGCCATTGGTCAGACCTTCCACATCACCTCGGACGAGAGCCTGACGTGGGATCAGATATACCAGATCATCGCTGATTCTCTCGGTGTGAAGCTGAATGCTGTGCATATCCCATCGGAATTCCTGGCAGCCGTGAGCGATTATGACCTCACCGGAAGTCTTATCGGCGACAAGGCTAATTCCGTCATCTTCGACAACAGCAAGGTGAAACAAGCCGTCCCGGACTTCTGTGCGACCGTCCGAGCAGATCAGGGCATCCGCGAAACAGTGCGGAATATCCTCGCTCATCCGGAACTTCAAAAAGATGACCCCGACTTTGACATCTGGTGCGACAAGGTGATCGCAGCATACGAAAACTTAAAAAAGGAGCTTATGGTATGAACAATTTTCAGTTTTACAGCCCGACAGAATTCGTGTTCGGCAAGGACACAGAAGCACAGGTCGGTACACTCGTGAAAAAGCACGGCGGCACAAAGGTACTGCTTCATTACGGCGGTCAGTCAGCCGTAAGAAGCGGCTTGCTCGGCAGAGTAAAGCAGTCGCTTGCTGAGCAGAACATCCCATTTGTCGAGCTTGGCGGTGTCAAACCGAATCCGAGAGATACTCTCGTGTACGAGGGCATCGGGCTCTGCCGCAGTGAAAAAGTCGATTTCCTCCTCGCAGTCGGCGGCGGATCGGTCATCGACTCGGCTAAGGCGATAGCAATGGGCGTTCCATATGAGGGCGATTTCTGGGACTTCTATTCAGGAAAAAATCCGTCTGCTGCTCTCCCGGTCGGTACTGTCCTGACCATTGCCGCCGCTGGCAGCGAAGGCTCCGGCGATTCCGTTATCACGAAGGAGGACGGCGGGCTGAAACGCGGTGCCGGCTCTGATCTTATCCGCCCGAGATTCTCGGTGCTTGACCCGGCGCTGACCTGCACTCTCCCGCCCTATCAGACCGCTTGCGGAGCAACGGACATCATGGCGCACGTCTTTGAGCGCTATTTCACGAATACAACTGAGGTGGAAATAACCGACCGTCTCTGCGAGGCTGTGCTGCTGACTATGGTAAAGGAAACTCCCCGCGTCATCGCTGACCCGGATAACTATCAGGCTCGCGCAAACATCATGTGGGCCGGCACAGTAGCTCATACCAACATCGTAGGTGTCGGCAGAGAGCAGGACTGGAACAGCCACGGAATCGAGCATGAGCTTTCGGCACTTTATGACTGTGCCCACGGCGCAGGACTTGCCGTTATAATGCCGGCGTGGATGGAATTCGTTTACAAGCATGACACGATGCGCTTTGCACAGGCAGCGGTGCGTGTATGGGGCTGTCAGATGGATTTTGCCCACCCGGAGGTCACGGCTCTTGAGGGGATCAGGCGATTCCGTGAGTTCCTGCACAGCATCGGTATGCCGGTAAATTTCGCTGAGCTCGGCGCACGGGAGGAGGACATTCCACTTCTTGTCCGGAAGTTCGGTATCGGCAGCGGCAGAACCGGCGGATTTGCAGCGCTCTCGGCTGATGATATCGCGGAGATATACCGCATTGCTGCAAGAGCGGAAGTTTAATTGCTGAGATGAAAACAGCGTAAACCGTTCACCGTGTCAGCTTTCCCGGTATATTTTCCCGGTGAGCGCATGAATACTCAAATAAAACGAGCCTGCAGGCACCAACGTGGTTGGACTTGCAGGCTCACTGCTTTTCAATAGCTTGTATTCACAGGATATCGGGGCTTTCCGGCAGATTTTGCCGGTGACTGCGATAAAAACGGACGCCCCTGTACAAAAAATCGCGCCTCAGCTTTACTGAAACGCGAATATCTCTGCGGCAGATTACCGCTGGAGCAGATAACGGGGGTCGAACCCGCCTCCTCAGTTTGGGAAACTGAAGTAATAGCCGCTATACTATATCTGCATCACAGATTAATTATACACCATATCGCGCGGTTTGTCAAGCATTTCCGAAATATTTCCGGTGATACCGCAGGAGCGGATTCATTCCGCCCCTGCACGACATATCTGGTGATCCTCACGCTGAGGTCCCGATGCTTTCAATGTCGATCACAACGTACTCCGAGATCGCAAAGGTCTTGAAGGGTATCGCCCAGCCTGATGCGCCGGAGGTAACTACGAACCGCGTTCCGTTCTGCACCTTCTGCCCGTAGACCTGATCGTTCGCGCCGATAAGAAGGCTTATGGGGCCTATCGGGAAGATATGGCCGCCGTGAGTATGGCCGGAGAGAACAAGGTCTGCACCGGTCTCCGCCTCGTTGTCGTAATCGTTGGGCTGGTGGTCGAGCATGATGATGTATTTTGACTTGTCGAGCTCCCTCGTGAGCTCCTTCGCGGAAAGACGCTCATCGTCGGAACGGTCCTTTCTGCCGACAAGGTAGAAGCTGTTGTTTATGAGCAGGCTCTCGTCGCAAAGAAGCGTGACGTTGTTCCTCCGGAGCGCTTCCTCGAGATCATCAGCATCGAAATCCCTGCCGTTGAAGTAGCCCTTGTCGTGGTTGCCATAGTTGAAGTAAACTCCGTACTTTGTCCGCAGCCTGCCAAGAGCCTCGCAGGAGCCGAGCATATCGTCCTTTCCGGAATCATCGTCCACGAAGTCGCCGCATATGACCACAAGATCAGGCTCATCGTCGTTGATGCGGCTGACAAGCTCCTCCATTTCGCTTTCATGGAGAGTTATCCCGAGGTGAGTGTCAGCAATAAGGACGATGCGGAGCTTTTCCTGACCGAGCGGCTTGTCAGTCCGGAAGCTGTACTCAGTCCGGAAGACATGATGTGCAAAGAACCAGCCTGTGCCAAGGTAAACAGCGGTCACACAGATAGCTATAAAGCCGTTGAGATACCTCCCCTTCCGCTCACGCTTCCTGAGCTTGTTTATGGCAAAACCGATGAGGTCGCAGACCGCCCATATCACAACTAAGTGTACGAACACGACTACCGCCGTCACAATGTTGATGAGCGCGAACGGCAGACACAGCAGCACCGGCCAGAATGAGACCGCTCTGCCGAGCTTTTTGTTTTCAGAATATATTTTTCTGGCAAAGCCGAATCTCAGCGTTCTGCTGCTTATGAAGGCAAGTCCAACCGCAGCAATTCCAAGAACGGCAGCGAGAAGTATGATCCATATCACAATATCATCCCTCTCCTTTTACAACATCAAGAGCATATCTCACAGTTGCCATTGCATCCTTTGCATAGAAATCTGCGCCGATACTGTCAGCGTATTCCTGAGTGAGCACGGCTCCGCCGACAATGACCTTTACCCCCGGAGCCTTCTCGCGGAGCTGTCTGATAGTTTCCTCCATCGCGGGAACTGTTGTTGTCATGAGGGCGCTCAGCCCGACAAGCTTTGAGCCCTGCTCTATAGTTTTCTCAACAACGACCTCCGGTGGAACGTCCTTTCCGAGGTCGCAGACATCGAAGCCGTAGTTCTCGAGAATGAGTCTTACGATGTTCTTCCCGATATCGTGGACGTCGCCGTGAACGGTAGCAATGACGAATTTCCCGACGCTTGCCTGTGAACCCGGAGTTTCAGCCATTTTAGCCTTTATCCTCTCGAAGGCACACTGAGAAGCCTCCGCGCTCATGAGAAGCTGCGGAAGGTACATGGTCTTGTTCTCGAAGCCCCTGCCGACTATGTCAAGGGCAGGAATAATGTGCTCATTTACGATGCTCAGCGGCTCAGCCGAGGCGAGCATTTCGTTTGTCAGGGCAGAAGCCTGCTCCTTCAGCCCTTTGACTATTGCCCTCTGAAGCTCACTTGCATACTCAGCCTCTCCCGCAGCGGGCGCGGTGCTTTGCTGAGGTGCAGCAGGAGCAGCGACGAGGTATTTGGAGATATTGCCTATATAATCACTGCAATTTTCGTCAAGTCCGTGCAGGGCGCGGAAGGAGTAGTAAGCCTTCATCATCTCACCGGAGTTCGGGTTCATGATAGCGGCGGACAAGCCGTTTTCCATTGCAAGAGTGAAGAACGATGCGGTTATGATCTCTCTTTCCGGCAAGCCAAAGCTCACGTTTGAAACACCGAGAGAGGTGTGGCAGCCAAGCTCGTGCCGGATAGTCCTCAGAGCGCTCAGGGTAGCCAGAGCTGCACGATTATCGGCGCTCACGGTCATTGCGAGGGTGTCGAAGATGAGATCCTTCCGTGGGATGCCGTACTCGGCGGCAGCAGCGATGATGCGCTCTGCGATCTCAACACGCTTCTGTGCGGTCTCGGGGATCCCGTCCTCGTCAAGCGTGAGACATACGACAAGCCCTCCGTATTTTTTTACGAGGGGGAAGATCTCCCGCATGACCTCGGCTTTGCCGTTTACGGAATTTATCATAGCCTTGCCGTTATAGTGCCTCAGAGCAGCCTCCATAGCGGCAGCATTGGTCGTATCTATCTGGAGCGGCAGGTCAATTATCGCCTGAAGCTCAAAGGCTACCCTTTGCAGCATTTCAACCTCGTCTATCTCCGGCAGACCAACATTCACATCGAGCACATGAGCGCCCTTTTCCTGCTGGGTCAGACCTACGCTGAGGATATAGCCGATATCGTTTTTCCTGAGAGCCTCCTTGAATACCTTCTTTCCGGTCGGATTGATGCGCTCGCCGATAAGTACAGGCGATTCGGCAAATTCGACCGCATGGGTATAGGAGCTTATGAGAGTTTTCCCCTTGTCAGTCACGGGCAGAGGCGCAAGACCGGCAGTTCTGCGTTTCAGCTCAGCTATATAATCCGGCGAGGTACCGCAGCACCCGCCCATTATCCGCACTCCCATAGAGGCGTATTCCCGCATATCTTCGGAAAATTCCTCCGGGTAAACGTCATAGACCGTAACGCCGTCAACACTTTTTGGAAGTCCGGCATTCGGCTTGAGCAGCACCGGCACCGAGGCGTATTCAAGATATTCCTCAACAACTCCGCGCAGCTGCTTCGGACCAAGCGAGCAGTTAGCGCCTATCGCGTCAGCACCCATGCCCTCGAGCATTGCGACCATAGCAGCAGGCGAAGCTCCGGTCATGAGCTTTCCGTCCTCGCCGTAGGCATTCGACACGAAAACAGGAAGATCTGAGTTTTCCTTCGCAGCAAGAAGGGCAGCCTTTGTGTCGTAGCTGTCGTTCATGGTCTCAATGAAGATGAGATCAACGCCCTCGTCTGCTCCGATACGGACAAGCTGAGCATAGGCAGCACAGGCGTCGTCAAATTCAAAGTCTCCGTAGGGCTTCAGAAGCTTTCCAAGCGGTCCGATATCCAGGGCAACAAACTTCTCCTGAGTGCCGGAACTCTCACTTGCAGCGCGGCGGACGTTCCTCACCGCAGCCCGGATGATCTTTTCAAGCTCGTCCTCGCCGAATTTCAGGCAGTTTGCACCGAAGGTATTAGTCAGCACAACATTCGAGCCGGCATCGTAGTATTTCCTGTGTATGGCGACGATATCGTCAGGGCGGCTGAGATTCCACCTCTCAGGAAGCTCGCCGGGCATGAGTCCCTGTTTCTGGAGGATAGTGCCGATGCCGCCGTCGAGATAGACAAAGCCGCTTTTCATAAATTCTCTTATATCCATCATTTTCACCGTTCCGTTCTGAACTGGCAGTCTGTCCTTCCGCACAGGGCACAGCCGCCTTTTGTATGTGTATCAGGCTGAGTTCCGGGAGTGATGCCGAAAACCGCCGTTACTGATTTTGAGGGTATCATAAGAAGGCTTGCGTTTAGAGAAAGCCCTATCTGTCTGCTGCAATCAAGAAGCCTGAAAAAATCCGTCTGGGCTTCAAGTGGAAGGTCGCCGTAGCCGGGAGAGTATCTCGGAGTAATGCCAAGCCCTTCGCGGGAGAGCTCGTCCTTCATGTCCGCGCAGAAAGCATTGCACAGCGTCTCTATCCTCTCAGCTCCGAGTGCTTGTGCTATGAGCGCCTTAGCCGGGGAAATAAGCTGATGTCTTGCAATATACCGGTCAATTCCAAGTCCGGCAGTTGCGGCGAAGATGATTATTTCGTCCGAGCACCGCAGCAGCCTTTCAAGGTCGCGGGAGGCACAGCCGAACGGCAGTACAGTCCTCTCACCGCTCCGGTCTATGTTCATTCTCCTGTAGCAGACCTTGTATTCGACCGCCGGAAGAAGCTCTTTTGTGACATTGTCATAAAGCTCCCTGAGACTGTCCTCCATTGCATTTTCCGGCGAAAAATAGCCTGAATAACGGCGAAGCTCATTACCGCTCAGCGCAAGTGCAGGCTCGCTTCCTGAATATTTTTTCACAAATACAGTATTTTCCACCGCCGCACCCCATTCCGAAAAGCTGAATATATACATATATTATATAACATATTTTTCCTCACGTCAATACTTTGATCAGCAGGCAGGGAAGGTATTCATCACTAAAAAGCCCTGATGCTTCTGGACGGAAAAACAGAAATGAACAGCCTTTTTCCACTCGTCGGAGAATATATACGACTTTAGCGAAACAAAACCGTTGTATAATACGCGCATAGATCATAGTAATTTTTGTGCAGGTCTCCAAAGTTGTAACAACTATATTGACAACTGTGAAGTTGTGTGCTATACTGGAGTCAGAAAGTTGAAATGGAAATGTTTACAACTTTACAATTCAAAAATATCATGTTATAATCAGGAGGTACTTATTATGAAAATCGCAGTAGTTTGTGCAAACGGCAAGGCAGGTCAGCTCATCGTCAAAGAGGCTGTTGACAGAGGGCTTGATGTTACGGCTTTCGT
>CAMOXW010000233.1 GCA_946629405.1 uncultured Ruminococcus sp. | reverse complement strand
TTACAGTTGATAAGGAAGAGTGGAAGAAGGAGATCGCTGAGATGAGAAGATACTACGACGAGGACATCAAGGCTAAGGGTGGAAACATTCCTCAGGCTCTCTACGATGAGCTCGACGTTATCGAGGCTAACCTCAACAAGTAATTATCGTAAGATAGGGTAACTTGCAAATATAAGGGCTGTCGCAGTGCGGCAGCCCTTTATTGTATCAACGGGCGGAAATAACATCATCGGTATATTCGTAAAATAAAGGAGCTGATAATATGTTCAGAGACATGAGAAGACATAAGCAGGCAGTCTCCGAAAGGGAGTGCCTTGACATACTCCACCTTGCAAAGAGGGGAGTGCTTTCCGTTATTGGCGATGAGGGCTATCCCTACGGAGTTCCTATGGACTTCGTATACAACGACGCCGACGGGAAGATATACTTCCACTGCGCCAAGGAGGGGCACAAGCTGGACGCCATAAAGTCCTGCGACAAGGTCTGCTTCACCACATGGAACGACGGCTGTCAGAAAGAGGACTGGTCGTGGTATATCACCAGCGTTATAGTTTTCGGACGGGCTGAGCTTGTTACCGACAGGGAGACAGCTCTCGATGCCGCCAAAAGGCTGGGACTGAAATATTTCCCCACAGTGGAGGAAGTTGACACCGAGATCGAAAAGGCGTTCAGCCGCGTGCAGATGGTAGCTCTCACCATAGAACACATGACAGGAAAGCTGGTACATGAAAAATAAAAAAAGCTCCCCATAAGGGGAGCTTTTCATATTCCGCAGGGGTTAGCCGTGGAATGAAAACAGAGCTTTATTTAATTGAACACACTTACGGATGTATCTGCGGAAACGACTTGCTGAAAAGCATATCCGCGTTTTATAAAATACGATCCGATATATATTATAGCATATTTTTTTGTTATTTACAATACGGCATTGCTACAAAAAACTGCTCGTTTTTTAGTGTAATATAAACAAATAATTTTACCGCAAGTATATGCAGTGGATTTCTGTTGCTGAATAGCACAAAAATCGTCGGTAAAATCGAGATATAGGACTACAAAATGTAAAATCTTTGCGGAATTTGTTTGCTTTTTGCTCCCTGTTCCGATTGTAAGTATTGGAGCGGTAAGGCGTTTTTTACGAAAAAAGTGGCATATTCCATGAAAATCACATGAAAAGACTTGAAATTCTGTCCGTAAACTGCTATTATATAAAGGCGATTGAATTTTTTGAAAGGACAGATGAGATGGAAAAATTCATAAAGTGGTGCGTTTCGATACTTCCGAAGCCGCTTCAGAAGATATACTACAAGTATGAGGAAAAATGGCTCTACCTCGTTTTCGGAGTTCTTACCACCGCGGTCAGCTTTCTGACGGCATGGCTGGCAAAGACTCTCCTTGAAAATGCAGGAGGCTTCGGCGACAAGGCAGTAGGCGATATCAGCACGGTATTCTCGTGGGTGTGCGCGGTCACATTTGCATACGTCACCAATAAGCTCTGGGTGTTCGAGTCCAATGCAAAGGGCTTTAAGGCGATAGTTGCCGAGGGCGGAAAGTTCTACGGCGGCAGAGTCTTTACCCTTGTGGTGGAGTGGGTGATAATGCACATCGGCTTCGGCATGATAGGCATAAACTACTGGCTGGTAAAGATATTCGCCAATGTTATAGTTCTCATACTCAATTATGTTATCAGCAAGCTCTTTGTATTCAAGGGCAAGGCAGCGGAGCAGGCTGATGAGTGATACTATTAAAATAGGAAAGGTGACTATCCCGAGGACTGCCGCACTGGCTCCCATGGCAGGAGTTGCGGACAGGGCGTACAGGCTCATGTGCAAGAGGTACGGAGCTGCCTACGTTGTCAGCGAGATGGTCTCCGCAAAGGGCATATGCTACAGCGACCGCAAGACCGCGGAGCTGTGCACGGTCACCGATGAGGAGCGCCCCATGGCGGTGCAGCTTTTCGGAAGTGAGCCCGACTTCATGGCTGATGCTGTGAAAATAGTCCTTGAGTACCGCCCGGATATCATCGACATCAACATGGGCTGTCCCGTTCCAAAAGTAGTCGGCACGGGAGCAGGCTCGGCACTGATGAAGGATGTGAAGCTGGCAGCTTCCATTACCGAGGCAGCGGTCAGGGCGGCAGGGGACACTCCCGTTACCGTAAAGATACGCAGCGGCTGGAATGCCGATGGTATCAACGCTCCCGAGATGGCAAAGGCTCTTGAAGGAGCAGGTGCGGCTGCAATTGCGGTACACGGGCGCACAAGGGATATGTTTTACAGCGGCGAGTCCGACAGCGGCGTCATCAGAGCCGTCAAGGGAGCTGTCAGCATTCCCGTTATAGGCAACGGCGATGTTACGGACGGACCCTCGTGCAGGGCGATGTACGAGGAGACGGGCTGCGACCTTGTCATGATAGGCAGGGGCAGCTACGGCAACCCTTTCATCTTTCGCGAGACGGAAGCAGCACTGAAGGGGGAGGAGTACATACCTCCGACCCTTGAAGAAAAGATGAGGGTCATGCTGGAGCACATAAGGCTCATAATTGAGCTCAGCGGCAAATGCGAGGAGCTGGCTATGCATGAAGCGCGGAAGCACGCCGCGTGGTACATGAACGGCTATTACGGCTCGGCGAAGTTCCGCGGCAGGTGTTATCAGCTGTCAAGCTATGCGGAAGCCGAAGCACTGGCAGCGGAGTTCATTGAGCTCCAGAAAAGCCGTGAAATAAACAATGCGTAATTATTCTGTATACATTGCGGACAAAAAGTGCTGAAATCGTCAGCTTGCACAATTTATGCACAAAAACTTCGTATGAATAAACAAATATTTGAGCAGAATAAAGTTGAGAGCTGAAATTCGCCGTAGATACGCTGTTTGCGGTTGAAATTTAATCTTTCGGATAATAAAACGCGTTGTAAATTCATTTAAGTTTGATACAATTTGTAATTGCCAAATCAAAAATAATGTGCTATAATGATTTTAGAAAGGGCATATTTTCAGGGATTTTATGCCTTTTCGCAAAGGAGTATTTATGAAATTGAGAAAAGGACGCGCTTTCGGCGCACTCGCTGTCGTTATGGCTCTTGCCGTATGCGGCGTGGGATGTGCTATGGGCCGCTCTGTAGGAAAGGCAAACACAGAAGCGCAGACATCATCAGGCAATGAAGAAACAACACTTCCCGAGGAAACAACAGAGGAGCTGACAACGCTCCCGCCTGACAAGGTGGTCCATGTGATCGCAGCAGGCGATAACCTCATCCACTATTCCGTATTCAAGAATGCTGAGGCTCTCGCAGGAGGCAACGGCTATGACTTCAAGCCCATGTATTCCGAGGTCAAGTACCTCATTGAGGAGGCAGACGTTGCTATAATCAATCAGGAGACAGTCATCTCGCAGAGCAATCCTGTACGCGGAGCTGAGGGCGGTGTGCTGCTGTTCAATTCTCCTCCCGAGGTAGCAGACGCGGTCATCGACTGCGGCTTCGATGTCATCACCATGGCAAACAACCATCTGCTTGACATGGGTACCGACGGACTGGAGGAGTCCATAAATTTCTGGAATCAGAAGGCAAAGGAAAATAACCTGACAGTGCTGGGAGCTTATCTCAACGAGGAGGACGCCAACAACATCCGAGTCCGCGAGGTCAACGGCGTGAAGATCGCCTTCCTTGCATATTGTCATCATATCAACGGCTTTGATGCACAGCTTGACGATGTTCCCCTGAGAGTCATCAAGAATGACGAGGAGGATGTCATAGAGCGCCAGATCAAGGAAGCCAAGGAAATTGCAGACGTTGTCATTGTTTCCGCCCACTGGGGTCAGGACGATACGACTGTCGTTACCGAGGACAGGATCGAGCTGGCAAATAAAATGGTAAACTGGGGCGCCGATGTCATACTCGGCTGCCATACACATACGGCGGAGACCATGGAATGGATAACCCGCGATGACGGCACCAAGGGCTTCGTATATTACTGCATGGGCAACTTCATATGTGCTCAGACCGACAACTTCAACGTTGTGGGAGAGCTTCCCGACTTTGACATCGTCATCGACGGCGAGACAAATGAGGTGAGACTCGAGAATGTAAAATGCATACCTACCATCGTTCATTATGAGAGCGAATTCTCGAATATGAAGGTGTATCCGTACAGCAAGTATTCGCCTGAGCTGGCGGAGAGGCACGGCCTTCCCTATGCTATACCTCAGGGCACCTACACCGAGTTCGGATGGGACGTTATCAACCGCATAATCGAGGAGCAGATACCTGCTGAATTCCGCGAACTCGACAAATAATTTGATAAATTCATTTTTGGTTCAGAATTACTGTTAAACAGTGGTTTTTCTGAAAAAATATCATTGTGCAAACCGTGCAAAAAACGCTTTTGCTGTTTATGTAAAATACCAAAAACAGTATGAACCTATTTACTTTTTTTTAGACCTGATATATAATGAAATCATGAATAAATATAGATTTGGGATTAAGTATCTCATCACGGCAGTGTGATGCGTCTTATGGCGAAACCACTGCTTGCAGAGCGTAGTTTTCAGTCGCAGGCTGACGGCAGAGGGGAGCTTCAGAGCGGCGTGTACATACGCCGGATCGGAAGATGATCCGCCGAAAACCGCAGCTCGGACAGCTTAAGCCTCGTCTGTATGACTGAGCAGCGGCAGTTGCCATTGCCCGCCGCTTTGCATGGCTTTCATTCGTTATCGGTGATACGGTTTTGCAGGGAGGGCGGAACAGTAGTATCCGCTGCAACAAGACAAGATATAATTAAAGGGGCACCCCGTTCCTTTGTTATATAACATTATTGAAGAAGGAGGAAAAAATAATGAAGACAAAAAAGGTAGTCGTCGGAGCTATCGCTGCTGCGATGCTTTCACTTTCAGTCTGCTCACTTATGCCTGTTGCTGCTGCTGGCGAAACAGTGCAGATATCCGCTGGCAAAACAACTGCAACAGTAGGTGGGGAGTTCTCAGTGGACGTATCGTTAGCTGATATTCCATCTTCCGGCATTCAGGCACTCGACTTTGCTGTAACATATGACAGCAGTGTTCTTACCATCACATCTGTTGACGCAGGTGCGCTCGTAACAAAGATCCCTCAGTCAGGTGATGCTTCTGCTTCACTCAGCGATCTTTATGAGAGCTCTATCAACAAGAATGAGGGTTATGTAAGCCTGATCTGGTCAACTGCTGCCGAGGATTCTTCTTACTGGCTCAAGGGTGACGGAGTATTCTGTACCATCAAGGGCACTGTTTCAAGCAGCGCACAGAACGGTACAACAACACCTCTTTCGATCAAGCCTATCGATCGTGAGACATATTCCGGCTCTAAGAAGGTAAACGGAACTATCGGATGCGGCTACGAGTCAAACGGCAAGCCCGTTAAGCTCGAGGTAAAGACCATTGACGGAGAAGTAAGCATCGGTCAGCCTGCTACACAGCCCACAATTGTTCGTGGCGATGCTAACTGCGATGGAGTTGTAGAGCTTGCAGATGCTATTCTCATCATGCAGAGCCTTGCAAACCCCGATAAGTATGGCGTTGGCGGAAAAGCTGACAAGCCTATCACAGATCAGGGTAAGCTCAACGGCGATGTTGATGATGATGTTGTTGGACTCACAGCAAATGATGCTCTGAAGATCCAGAAGTATTTGCTCCATATCATCTCAAATCTTTGATCCGAGATTATCTGATTTGTCCCCCTTACAAAGGAATACAAACCCAATTTATGTTTTATTAATAGGCGTAAAAACCTAAAGAAAGGAATTATTACAAATGAAAAAGTTAATTTCTGCAGTCACATCACTGTGTATGGCTGCAACAATGGTTAGCGCAGTAGTTCCTGCAACTGTAGGCGCTGCAGATGCAACCAAGGGATTTTCTATTAAAACATATAATCCTGACAAGCCCGGTATTTCTGATGGCTCTTCTAAAGTAACTGTCACAAAGGATCAGCTTGCTAACGGAGATTATACTTTCCCCGCTGCTGTTTATTTAACAGAGGCTACAAACGGCGGTACAGGTTCATTCTCATTAAACCTGTCCACAAATTCGCCTGACATCAAGTTTAATCTTAAGTCGCCTAACCAGTCTTATTTCGATGAGGAGAAGACATTTACAATTTCTTCCGGCGAAGCTACAACAGACTGCTATATCTCTTTCGGCGGTAAGTACGGCAGACTCAGCGGCTATGAGGCAGCAGGCCGTTATGTATTCGGCGTAGCTGAGTCACAGTCAAAGGCTGGCACAGACAACTACTTCCTCGGTCTCACATGGAACAACGACGGTGAGCAGTACAAGTGGGCCGGTACAAAGTCTGATGATTTCCCTGTATATGTATTCGATGTAACAGTACCTAAGGGAACTCCCGCAGGCACATACGATATCGATTTCTTACACTATGATACAGACGACAGAGCTGACGTTACTGTTATGACTCCTCTTGTAGAGGCATACAGAGCTTCTGATTCTGATCCTGCTGCTAAGTACTCTATCGAGGACAACAACCTCACACTCAACAAGATGACAATCGAGGTTCAGGGTGATGGTCCCGTTGCAAAAACAACTACTACACAGGATACACCTCCTGTAACTACAACAACTACTACACAGGTTACACCTCCTGTTGGCAATGCAGACTTCAACTTCTCTATCGTTGATGAGAACGGTCAGTCAGCAATAACTGCTACACCCGGTCAGAAGATCCTCGTTGACGTACTTGTTGACGCAGGCAGCAACACCTGTGCAGGTATGGACGCTCAGTTCGATCTTGACGGCCTTACAATCACTGAGGTTGCAGGCAAGTCCGCAGCTCTCGGCAACGCAAAGGTTAAGGATAACAAGACTGAGGGCCGCTTCAGCATCATCGCTACAGATGAGGTTACAGGTGAGCCTACAGCAGTAAAGAATGGCAAGAGCGCTATTACTTTTGAGATCGAAGTTCCTAAGGATGCAACAAACAAGACATACACAATCGGTATGGTTGACAGCGAGCTCAAGATCTTCAAGCAGGGCGGCTCAGGCGACAAGTACACAGGCGATTGGACACCTCTCAAGATCACAGTTGGTGATCCCGGTCCTTCTCCTGTTACAACAACAACTCAGGCTCAGCCTACAACAACAACCACAACAGCTACAACACCTGTTGCCAACGCTGACTTCAACTTCTCTATCGTAGATGAGAACGGTCAGAGCGCTGCAACAGTTCAGCCCGGTCAGAAGGTTCTCGTTGACGTACTCGTTGACGCAGGCAACAACACTTGCGCAGGTATGGACGCTCAGATCACTCTCGGCGACCTTACAATCACTGAGGTTGCAGGTAAGTCCGCAGCTCTCGGCAACGCAAAGGTTAAGGACAACAAGGCAGAGGGCCGCTTCAGCATCATCGCTACAGATGAGGTTACAGGTGAGCCTACAGCTGTAAAGAACGGCAAGAGCGCTATCACATTCGAGGTTCAGATTCCTCAGGATGCAACAGATGGCACAACATATAAGCTCGACATGGTAGCAAGCGAGCTCAAGATCTTCAAGCAGGGCGGCTCAGGCGACAAGTACACAGGTGCTTGGACACCTCTCACACTTACAGTTGGTGCTCCTGTTACATCTACAACAACAAATGTAACAACAACTACAACAGTAACAACAACTACAACAACTGTTACTGAGCCTCAGCCTACAACAACTACAACTAACCCCAATCCCGGCACAAAGCTCGTTCCTACATGGGGCGATGTAAACTGCGATGGTTCAGTTAATGTTGCTGACGTTGTAGTTCTTAACAGATACCTCAACAATCCTACATATCCTGTATCTGATCAGGGTAAGGTTAACGGTGACGTTCTTGATCCTCAGGACAAGACAGGTGCAGCAGTTGATCCCGCAGGCGTTCGCCTCACAGCTGCTGATTCAGAAACAATCCTCAAGTCTATCGTTGAGCTTGTAACTCTTCCTCAGTAAGGAGAGTACAGGTACGTACTAATTAAATAGAGCAAATCGCTCGGAAAGGAAATGCACTGATGAAGAAACTGCTTTCGGCAGTTACATCCGTTGCCATGAGCTTATCGCTCATGGCAGGTGCATTTGCTTCGTCAGTTAGTGCTGCCGGCAGTTATACTGCTGTGCAGCCTAACGTTAGTATGGGCGAAGTACTGGATGTTTCTGCTAATAGAACCGCTGCTGACGGTAAAGTAGAATGGCTCATCCCAACAGTAACTGCAGCTCCAGGCCAGACGGTCACAATGCCCGTAGTAGTCAAGAGTTCAAGTCTCGCAGTTGCGGGTGCGCAGTTCAAGATCGAAGCAGCATCTCCCGTAAGCTTAAGCTCAGTCACAGACGGTGACGCTTACGGTTCAAGTGTATTGTACAAGAATAATAAGTACGCATTCGGACAGGGTGCAGGCAGAGGTATAGTTGCCGCTGATGATTCAGTAGTTCTTACACTCGCTTTCACAGTTCCCGAAAGCGCTGCTGCAGGTACAATATACGACGTTAAATGGTCTGACCAGTTTGTAAGCGATACAGACGGCGCAGACATAACAGAAAAGGTTACTTTCACCAATGGTTCTATTATAATAGATGATAATAAGACCAACGGAAACATTTCCTGGGTGCTCGACAATGTCACAGCAGTTCCCGGAGAGATCGTTAAACTCAAGGCTTATGTAGATGCTCCCAATAACGCAGCATTAGCAGTAGCCGGAGCTCAGTTCCATGTTGATGCAGATCTTCCCATTGAGTATGATTCTGTAACAGATGGCGGAGCTTATAATTCAGCTATCGTAGCAAATGATACCAAGAAGTCATTTGCATTCGGCAACAGCACAGGTGCAGGAGTAGTTGCAGCTGATAGTGCAACTGTTGCCACATTTACTTATAAGGTTCCTTCAGGCACTTCAGATGGCACGTACCCTGTAAAGTGGTCTCAGGGCTTCGTAAGTGATACAAACGGTAAGGACATCACAGCAAATGTAAAATTTGTTGACGGTTCTATCACTGTTAAAAACAAACCCGTTGATGGCAAGGTAAAGTGGGTCCTCGACAATGTAACAGCTGAAAAGGGCGACACAGTTACCCTCAAGGCAACAGTCGATGATTCAGGCAAGTCTGCACTTCCTGTTGCAGGCGCACAGTTCAAGGTAAATGCTGAAACAGTTCAGTATGCAAAGATCGCTGACGGTACAGCTTACGGCGCACCCATAACAGCTAACGATGCTAAGCAGTCATTTGCTTTCGGCAACGCAAGCGGTTCAGGCGTAGCTGCAGCTGACGGTTCACAGATCTATTCCATCACTTACACAATTCCTGCTGATTGTCCCGACGGAACATATCCTGTTAAGTGGGCTGATCAGTTCGTAAGTGATACCGACGGAAGAGACATTACAAGCAATGTTATCTTCGTTGACGGTTCCATCACAGTAGGCAGCCCCGTTGACGGCACTGCTGAGTGGGTGATCCCTCAGGTTCAGGCTGAGCGCGGCCAGCTCGTTCCTCTTAATGTTTATGTAAACGGCGACAGCGACCTTTCAGTAGCTGCTGCACAGTTCGACATCAAGGGCACAGCTCCTACAGAATACAAGACTTCTTCAGGTACACCTTACGGCGTTGATCTTGTAAAGAACGACACCAAGCAGCACTATTCATTTGCACAGCCCAGCGGCTTCGGCAAGCCAGCATCAGATAAG
>CAMOXW010000232.1 GCA_946629405.1 uncultured Ruminococcus sp. | reverse complement strand
TGGCGGAGGAATTGCAGCAGCTTATCCGCGATATGTGCGTATGATTGAAGCACTCAGCCCTCCAACGGCGCGCTTCCTTCCTGCCTCTGCTCCTCCCATATTCGGTGCTGCCACAGAGGCGATGCGTTTGGATGGGCAGACAGTCACGCAAGAATTCCGCAAACGCTTTCTGGATGAATGGAACGCATTCCTGTAATGATTTTTCCAAAAATAAAACCGACCCGCTTTTCAGCGAGTCGACCTTTTTTACTTGTTCATCAGATCGCCGTAGCGCTTCTTGAACTTGTCCACACGGCCGCCGGTATCGACGAGCTTCTGCTTGCCGGTATAGAACGGGTGGCACTTGGAACAGATTTCAACCTTGATGTTTTCCTTTGTGGACATAGTTTCCATTACATTGCCGCAGTGGCAGGTAATAGTAGTCTTTACAAAGTTAGGATGGATTCCCTCTTTCATGGTTTCACCTCTTTCACAGATATATGTATCCGTGCAGCCCATCAGTTCCCTTAGACAGTAGTGCCGTTATACATTACAGTTATTAATTATACCATACTGCCCGACAATTGTCAAGCAGTATGAATATATTTTTTTGATTTAACTATGAGTTCACTTCATGCACTGTGTAAAATCTGCGTAAATTCTCTGCTCAATGACCTCTGCTTCCTCGTGGGAAGGAGCCTTTGCGGTGATGTATGTCTTGATCTTCGGCTCAGTTCCGGAAGGACGGATTATAGCCTTACAGCCGCCTTCAAGGTAGAATGCGAGAACGTTTGACTTGGGAAGCGTAAGCTCCGAGGTCTCACCTGTGAGGAGGTTTTTCGCAGTGCTCTTCTTGTAGTCCTCGAACTTTTCGACCTTGAGACCGCCGATAGCAGTGAGCGGATTCTCGCGGAGATCGTTCATTATCTCTGCCATGCGCTTCATGCCGCTCTCACCCTCGAATGTGAAGCTGTAGAGTGTCTGGTAGAATACGCCGTACTTCCTGTACATATTCTCGCGTGCCTGATAGAGCGTGATGCCCTGTGTGCGGTAGTAAGCAGCCATTTCGCAGATAAGCATCGAGGCATTGACAGCGTCCTTGTCGCGGACATAGGTGCCGGAGAGGTAGCCGTAGCTCTCCTCAAAGCCGAATATATAGCGGTTTTCCTCGCCTCTGGCTTCAAGGAGTCCGATCTGCTCACCGATGAATTTGAAGCCCGTGAGAACGTTAAGTATCTGAACGCCGTACTCCTTGCCGATGAGATTAACAATATCAGTGGTAACGATAGTCTTTACCGCAACAGGATTTTTAGGCATAGTGCCCTTCTTGATGCGCTGCTCGCAGATGTATTCAAGGAGCATAGCGCCGACCTCGTTTCCGGAGAACAGCGCATAGCCGCCCTTTCCGTCGGGAACAGCGATGCCCACACGGTCGCAGTCAGGGTCAGTAGCAAGGAGAAGATCCGGCTGGACCTCGTCGCAGTACCTCAGACCAACTTCAAGAGCCTCCCTGATCTCAGGATTCGGGTAGGGGCAGGTCGGGAAGTTGCCGTCAGGGTTTTCCTGTTCCCTGACAACGGTAACATTACTGATGCCGATGCGCTTGAGTATCTCGCGGACAGGCTTGTTGCCGGTGCCGTTGAGGGGGGTGTAAACGACCTTCAGGCCGCTTTCAGCGCAAAGGCTGGTATTTATGCCCTCAGCGAGGACCTTCTCATAGAAAGCCTCGATGGTATCATTCTCAATGTAGCTGATATTTCCCTTTGCGAGCTCCTCGTCGAAGGAGGAGGTCTTAACGTCGTTGAATATATCAAGTGAATTGATCTTTTCGAGGATTATCTCAGCGCCTCTGAGTGTGATCTGGCAGCCGTCCTCGCCGTAGACCTTATATCCGTTGTACTTGGCAGGGTTATGGCTTGCCGTGACCATTATACCGCCCTGGCAGCCGAGGTGACGGACAGCGAATGAAAGGCATGGAGTAGGCATGAGTTCGCGGTAGATATGTACCTTGATGCCGTTTGCCGCAAGCACCTCAGCAGCAGCCTTTGAGAACACGTCAGACTTGTTGCGGCTGTCGAATGAGATAGCGACGCTGGGGTTTGTGTACTCCTGGTTGAGGTAATCTGCAAAGCCCTGTGTAGCGCGTCTTACGGTATAAACGTTCATGCGGTTGGTGCCGGCGCCGATAACGCCTCTGAGTCCGCCTGTGCCGAATTCGAGGTCGCGGTAGAATCTATCATTTATAGCTTCCTTGTCATTTCTGATGCTTTCAAGCTCGCTGAGAAGATCAGGCTCTCCTGCAGCGTTGCCGCACCAGAGATCGTAAAGCTCCATTTCCTTCATAAGTATACCTCCTGAAAACGAAATATATATTATTATAACATAAAACTCCGGTGTTGAAAAGACTTTTAGGAAAATTTCACCAGATTTTCGGTTTTTATTATAATTCTCACGGAAATCCAGGCAATTATTTGCCATTTTCGTGCAAAAACACCTGTTCAATGCGCCGCCGGTAAACCCAGTGTAACAAAAGGGTACGCCTCAAATCAGCAGGGCTGACCTTATTTTCAGCAGATCAGCCCTGTTTGAAGCAGCAGTTCATTCATCCTGCCCCTCTGTTGAGGTCTCCTTGACCGTACGCTTGATAAGGACCTTTGACTTTGTTATGGACCATACATTGTCATAATCCGGGCAGGATATCGTGACATCGTTTGAGAACTGAGAAACTCCCGATTCCGAGCCTGCGGAGATATCACTGCCGAGAAGATCTGTCACGACGTTGAAATCGTTCGCAGTAAGCTTGCTGACAACGTCCTCAGGGCCGATAACAGTTATTCTCAGGCTGTTCGAGGCTACCTCGTAGACATAATCGCTCGAGGGCTTGTTCCTGATGTTGATATTTTCCTGATTTATGATGAACTCCCGAGAAACGAGTCCGGAGCTGTCGAAGTTCACTGTAACGCTTCCGACGCTGCTGATATTCTTCAGTCCGGCGCTGTCGAGGACCTTTCCTACATCGAAGGTCGCCGAATAATCAAGTATCACATCGCTGAGCTTCACGCTGCCTATCTCGAGGGTATCCGGCAGATCAGTCTGTGTCGAACCGGAGGCTATCATGATAGAATCGTTTGAAAGCGTCATGCGTTCAAGCAGCCAGTCCGTGTTGAAGTTGGAAGGCTGGTTCGTTATCGAAACAGTCAGATCGACCGTTTTCTGCGTGAGCACCGGCACCTTTATCAGGAAGCTGGTCTTGTTGAAGGTCATCATTGACTGATCGAGCTTTGAGCCGTCCTCGCTGTAGAGCTCGATGGTATCGCTCGGTACGGTATAGGATGCATCGAGCACCTCTCTCTTTGACGAAACCGCAAAGCAGCCGTTGTTCTTGTCTATCTTGTCAAGCTGTGCCGAAGGACCGGTTATCGTAATGACATCAGGCTCGCAGACGAACTCCTCATCGTCCCTCATCTTGCCTTCCGCAAATGAAACATTCGGAGTTTTCGGCTTTATCGGGAACTCGCGGGTATCGTACTTATCGAAAACGACCGTTGCAGTTGCAGGGCTGATCGAATCGACCTCATAGTTTATGCCGCTGCTGCCCTTGATCTTGATAGTGAGAGTCTTTTTGCCGGTGGAGGTGATATTATCCGCATCGAAATAGGCAACAAGGCTGTCGGAGTTCATATTTCCGACCTGAGTACGGCTTCCCCTGATCTTTACATCGACTGTATCAACATCGCAGGAGATAATGCTCAGTCCGCTTTCAGCCGCGGCAGTACCGCTTATGTCAATATTGAGCTTTACGTTCTGTATCGTCTTTGGCACTGACGGGTAGAAGGTCATGGAAATTACGAACCAGACCAGTATTGCAAGGATAACGGAGTATATAGCGAGCGAGAGATTGTTCTGTGCGCTCTTCAGCATTTTTTTCTTGAAATTCTGGAATATGCTCAATCCTTCTTCCTCCTTTCCGAATGGGAGGAGAACAGCTTTTTGCCGGGAATGGTGAGCTCGCTGTTCTGCTGGTATATCTCGGTCTCAAGGAGGGTGCGGAGCTTATCGCGGGTGTAGTCCCGGGTTAGCACGCCGTTCATGGCAACGGATATCTGTCCGGTCTCCTCTGAAACGACGATAACTATCGCATCGGAATTCTCGCTCATGCCGATAGCAGCTCTGTGACGTGAGCCGAGGCGTTTATTGATCTGTTCATCCTTCTGCGGCTTCGGGAGGAAGCACGCTGCCGCAAGCACCATACCGTCGCGCATGATGACTGCACCGTCGTGGAGAGGGGTCTTCGGGTAGAAGATATTGCCGAAGAGTTCCTTGCTCGGGACAGCATTGAGGACAGTTCCGGTCTCTATCTGCTCGCCGAGGCGGACTGCGCGCTCGACAACTATAAGAGCGCCTGTGCAGGTCGCGGAGAGCTCGACGCACGAATCGCATATTGCTTCGATCGGGCCGTCCCACATTTCAGTGAGCTCATCCGAGCTCTGTCCGATGCCGAGCCATCTCACGCCGAACTTGGTGCGGCCGGCTTTTTCGAGCATACGGCGCAGCTCCGGCTGGAACAGGATTATCATGGCGATGAGGCCGATATCGAGGGTCTGCCTGAGCAGGTATGTAATGGTCTTGAACCCGAGGAATTCGCTTATGAAATAGACCGCAACAAGAATAACTATGCCTTTTACGAGCTGTCCTGCGCGGGTCTCGCGGATGAGCTTCAGGAGGATGTATATGACGTAGGCGAGGATCGCAACGTCGATTATATCTATCAGTTCGAGCGTGCTCAATATACTGAGGAACGCATCTTTTATATCGCCAAACGACATCAGGTCACTTCCCTTCCTTATGATCTCTACACATATCAATATATCTTATACCGGAGAGCGGACGATGCCGCCCTCCGGACAGTGTGCTGACTGCACAGTTCTTCATATTATTATTGTACCACAAATTCAGATAATTTCAATAGTTTTTTACAGATTTTTATTTTTAACCATTTGTTTTATTGTCGCGGCAAGTGATGCGGCATCCTGAGCCCGGCTGAATACCGAAGGTGCGAACCTGACCGTGCCGTTATCGGTGCCAAGATAGCTGTGTGCGAGAGCAGCACAGTGAAATCCTGCCCGCAGGCAGTAGCCGGCGTCCGAAAGTTTTCCTGCAAGCTTCTCCGGCTCGGTGCCTTCAACAGTGAACGAGACTATCGGCACATACTCCGCTTTCCCGCTGCGGTAAATCCTTACCCCCGGCACGTCCTCAAGACCGCGGATGAACCTACGGCAGACCGCGTCCTCATGAGCGCGGATATTCCCTATACCGGTGCGCCGGACGAATTCGCAGCCCGCCTTCAGGGACATTATCCCCGGGATGTTGAGCGTGCCGCTCTCAAGCGATTCAGGAAGCAGCACCGGCTGTTCAAGGCTTTTCGAGGCAGTTCCCGTTCCGCCCTGTATTATGGGGTAAATCGGGTAATTGCCGCTGCTTATGAGCAATCCGGTGCCGCTTAATCCGTAAAGGCCCTTATGGCCGGCAGTACACAGAATGTCAATGCCCTCGCCGATATTGATATCAGTAAGTCCGCAAGCCTGTGCTCCGTCGGCAATAAAGCACACTCCCCTGCTCCGGCAGAGCGCCGCTATCTCACGCCACGGAATGAGCTGTCCCGTGACATTGCTCGCAAGAGTGCATACAACAGCCTTAGTGTCCGGACGCATGAGCCGGCGGAAGCTCTCCACCGTGCGTTCAGTCTCAGGATAAACCTCAGCGACCGAAAGAGTTATCCTCTTTTCCGCGGCAAGAGCCGCTGCCGGACGTGCCGCAGAGTTATGCTCAAGGCTGCTGATGATGAGATGGCCTCCGCCGCGCATAACGCCATGTATAGCCATATTCAGCGCATAGGTGCAATTGGGTGTGAACACGGTATTCTCAGGCTGAGCACCGAAAAATGATGCAGCAGTCTCACGCGCGGAGTATACTGCCTCCGAGCTTTTCATCGCAAGCGAATGTCCTCCCCTGCCGGCATTTCCCCCGAGGCGTGCAGCCGCATCTGCTGCTGCACGGAGCACACTTTCAGGCTTCGGGAAGGTCGTTGCGGCATTGTCAAAATTTACCGGCATATCAGCCTCCCCCGCCCGGAAGCGAATAGGGTACGGAGTACGCAGTGAGCAGTTTCAAAGCGCCACGGCAGTCCCCGCGGATAACGAGGGAGAAGCCGCATCCGTTTTCGCCGCTGTTCCGTCTTATTTCAGCAGGATAGCCCCTCGTCCGGAGCAGCCTTTCGCCCTTGACGGCATAGGTGTAGGAAGGCATATCCACAGTACATATCTTCAAATCTATCCCCCCTGACCGGAACTGGCAGTACAGTCTGAACAGGGTACAGTTCATTATATGAAAATAGGCGCACAAGGGTTAATTTACGTTTTGTATATTTCTTTGCATAATTTACATATTCATACTAACAACGCAATATGTTTCTGCCAGTTTTCACCAAAAGTTCATAGTTTATTAACAACTTCATGAACAATTTGTGTTACAATTGATTTGTAAAATCAATATTGTTTCATACTCTGCAAGGCAGAGATATATTATTTTTTTGGAGGACATTTACCATGAAGAAAACTATTTCAAGGCGCCTCGGAGCTGCTGCTCTCGGCGCTGTGATCGCAGCTGCCGCAGTACCCTCGGCAGCAGTTACTGCCGTTTCTGTAACTCCGACGGTATCAGTCGCTTCCCTCAGAGGAGCTTCCATTGATACCCTCTCAGTCGGAGACGTCTACAAGGGCTATACCGCTGACCTCGCTACAAGCGGGATCAAGACAATCAACATCACTATCACACCGGATTTCACCGGAAACTTCTCCTACGGCTTCGGCATAGGCATCGCAATGGATCCCTACTGGATGGAGCTCGACGCTTCAAAGGGCTTCATCGACACTAAAGGCGGCACCGTGGACGCTGCCGGTACCTCAGTAGCCTGCACCGCCGGAAAAAAGCTTACCATTGATATCGACGTTTCTGACCTCACTCTCAAATACGACGCTAAAACTTCCCAGTATCCCGCTGAGTTCGAGTTCAGGAACTACTACGCCGGCGGAACCACCGGAAAGATCACTATAGACAGCATTTCTGTGAACGGAGCTTCAACTTCCCCCGGAACAGGCGATGACCCTGTAGTTCCGGACAGCCACAGCAAAAAGAGCGGCGAATGGAAGGTCGTTGACAACAAGGACGGTACCGCTACTATCTACGCAACTCTTTCAAAGCAGATAGAGGGCGAGTTCAGCTATGACCTCACTCTCGGCTACGACGAGGATTACTATGCCGAGGAGGGTATCACTCCCGACGCAGATTCCCCCACAAACAGCCATAAGTTCCTCTACAGCGACTTCGGCCTCTCTGATATGACAGACACCACTGTCGAGTCGCTCCTTGTTACTATCGAGTCAGACTACGAGATCGACAAGTTCATGTACGGCGGAGGTATGAACGTAAAGCCTGCCTCAGACGCTGATACCGAATACTGCAAGCGCGGCATCGTTCCCGGAAAGGAATCCGCAGGATACTGGTACAACGACATGGGCGAGGAAACTATCGAGGAATTCGAGTCTATGGGCGTTGAGTTCAAAATGGACGACATCGGCACCGGTACTACCCTCACAGGCGCCGGCTCCTATATCGAATGCTACTGGGAGCCTCCCGTTACCGCTCAGGAAAACGCCGGTACAGCTAAGGACGACGGTATTTCCTTCCAGTTCTGGTACGGCACCAAGCCCGGCGATGATTATACCGAGATCGAGAAGTTCAGCGAGGCTGACGCTGTTCACCTCACTGGTGCAGTTCTCACCTACACAAAGCAGGTAACTGTCCCCTACACAGGCTCGGTAAAGAAGCTCATAAACGAGATCGTTGACTATACCTCAGAAACGACCAACAACTTCAAGATCAACTATTCCGACCTCGGAGTTACCGAGGATATGGACGTTTACGCTGTCCGCGTTGACGTTTCTGCAAAGTCAGAGGGCAAGAAGATAGTCTTCAACTACGGTACAAGCGTTGACAAGGAAGCCGGTATGGATTACTGGTGCCAGGAGGAGGGCAACTATGTTGTCATCGAGCCCGGCAAATCCGCACAGCTCATGTGGATAATCCCCGACGCTGCCCGCGGTACAGACTCTCTCTCCAACCACGTTGATCCCAACGGTGAGTTGTACTTCGGCTATTACTACGGTGAGAGCGACTCCCTCACCATCGACAATATCGAGGTGTACTACGATATAACAACGACCACCACCACAACAACTACTACAACAACTACTACCACAACAACTACCACGACTGCCACAACACAGCCGACATCAGATATCTCAGCTACACTCTGGGGCGATGCCAACAATGACGGCCAGGTCAATATGGCTGACGCTGTTCTTGTAATGCAGTCCGTTTCCAACCCCGACAAGTACGGCCCCGGAAAGCCCGACGGTCCCGATGCTCAGGGTGAGAAAAACGCTGACGTATCATGGACAAACGGCGAGCCCGACGGTATAACCAACGCCGATGCGCTCAAGATACAGCAGTTTAAGCTCAGCCTCATAAATACGCTCGACCCCACAAAGTCATAATGCAGCATAAGGGACGCTCCGGCGTCCCTTTTTTCACGGACGAATATCGAAAACGGTCTGCATTTTTCGTGCAGACCGTCATTTATATGAAAGCAGCCGTCCGGATAACGCCTTGTGTCCGTGAGCTTTTCGCGGGCGCTGAGCCACTCCGGACGGCGAAACTTTCAGAGCCGCTTACATTATTTTATGCTGAGACCGCCGAAATGTACAAAGAAATTTCTTACAGCCGGAAATTTGTTTTTTCATAATTGTCAGCAATATGTAACCTGTTAAAATGTTTCAGTAAGCAGAGCTATCCCAAATTGTATTCGGACTGAAAACCTGCTGTTATTGCAATATCCGGGGCAATGAGATATAATATAGTCAGAACAGGAGAAAGACTTGAAAAGATCATCCTTTCCAACCGTTTCTTCGCTCCCTCCTTACCTCCGGAGCGTAAGACATACCTGCCTCCGGGCCGCACACACCGGAGGCGGGAACGAACACACCTTTCAGATAAAGAGAAAAGGACCGGCAGTCAATTTGACCGCCGGTCCTTACTTTTATTTTCGTTTCAGAAGGAACATCCGCCCGCTGAACGGCGGGATATTCATGTATATCTTTCCGTCTGCACAGGTGAAGTCAGTCTCGCCGTGCGGAGTAGTCCCGCTGTATAGCTGGTCGTCCGAATCAAGCAGCAGCTCCGCTTCATAGTCCGCACCGACTTCAACAGTATAGTCAGCCTGATACCAGTCCGAAAGATTCAGCACCGCAAGTATGTCACCGTCCGCACTCTTTCTCCGTATCGCATAGACGCAGCGTATCGCGGAATCACAGTCCTCCCACATGAAATTGGTCGGGTCGTAGTCATAGTGCAGCGCTGTATATTTCAGATATATCCGGTTTAGCTCGCGGATATATTCGCGGAAGGAGTCATGGAGCGGGTATTTCAGCATATCCCAGTCCTGCTCGCGTTTTTCATCCCATTCGCGGAGCTGTCCGAACTCGCTGCCCATGAAGTTGAGCTTCTTGCCGGGATGAGCTATCATGTACATATACATTGCCCTCGCCTGCGGAAATTTCTCCGGATACTGACCGTTCATCTTCTGGACGATAGTTGCCTTTCCATGTACCACCTCATCGTGCGAGAGCGGAAGAATAAACCTCTCATTATAGAAATACAGCATCGAGAATGTCAGCTTATGATAATCGCGTGTCCTGTACATCGGTGCGCTCTGGAAATACTCAAGAGTGTCGTGCATCCAGCCGAGGTCCCATTTGTAGTCGAAGCCAAGTCCTCCGTCGAAGACCGGTGCAGCGACCTTCGGGTAAGCCGAGGAATCCTCCGCTGCGATTATTGCAGAGTGGTGACGGAGCTTCAGCCCGCTGTTCATAGACTTCAGGAACTCGATAGCCCTGCGGTTCTCTCCGCGGTACTCCTGACCGTTCCAGTAGATCATATTCCTTATCGCGTCCATTCGGAGGCCGTCAAAGTGATAAACACTCAGCCAGTAGTCAGCCGCGGACTGTATGAAAGACTGCACCTCACCCTTTGAGTGCATGAAATTGCGGCTTCCCCATTCGTTGTAGCCAGCCTCGTCGTCGGGAAATTCATAGAGCTTCGTTCCGTCGTATTCGGTAAGGCCGTAGTGGTCAACAGCAAAGTGTACCGGGACGAAGTCCACGATAACGCCTATCCCCTTGCTGTGGCACCTGTCAACAAACTCCATGAGTTCAGCGGGAGTGCCGTAACGCGATGTCGGGGCAAAAAAGCCGGTGCACTGATATCCCCACGACTCATCACAGGGATGCTCGCCGAGGGGCATGAGCTCGATGAAATTATAGCCTGTCTCCTTCACATAATCCGTAAGCTCATCCGCGATCTCAGAGTAGCTGTACCAGCCGGTGTCGGAAACGTTGTCCTTTTTGCGCCATGAGCCGAGATGCACCTCATAAATATTCATCGGCTTATCACGGCAGTCCGTGCGCTTTTCCAGCCATTCTCTGTCGGTGAATTTATATCCCTCTAAGCTGCGTATCACAGAGCAGGTGCCGGGGCGCAGCTCCATTCCGAAGCCGTAGGGGTCGCAGTGGTCGATGAACTTTCCGTTTTTGTCGTAGATACGGTACTTATAGCGCATCCCCTCCTTCGCCTCAGGGACAGTCAGCTCAAAGAACCTTCCGTCCTCGACACGCTCCATAGGGATATCCTCCCACCCGCTGAAATCCCCTACCACTGAGACCTTAGAGGCGTTCGGAGCATAGGTCCGGAAGATCGTTCCGACGTCAGTGAGATGAGCGCCGAAGTAGGTGTAGGCGTCGAATATCTCGCCCCTGTAAAATTTGTATATATCCATTATGTCCCCCGATCAACTGTAATTCTTCGCGTTCCTGTAATCGACCGCACCTGTGAACGGATCGAAGGCAATGTCCTCGTTGTCCTTGTCGGCAATGAGGTAGCAGTTCTTGTAGAATACCGGGATGAAACCGCAGCAGTCCAGTATCTCACGTTCGGCAGCGGTACACGCCTCCACCTCATCCTGAACGGTTTTGCATCTCAGCAATTCACCGGTAAACTTTTTCCCGCCGGAAGCTTCCGCAAGAATGTCTGTTTTCTCAAACTGCCCAACAACTCCGAGCGGAGTATTGAGATCACCGCCCAGAGGGTAAAGAGCCAGAGAATATTCGCCGTCCCTCAGCCTTCTGCGGAACTCGGTCTCTGTGACGTCCTCGACGCCGATATATATCCCGAGCTCATCCTGCAAATTCTGCGAAAGAAGGTGAAGATAGGCAGAATCGACGCTGTCGGCGCAGACCATTATTTTCACGTTATCGAAATTACCTGTGCCAAGCTCAGTCCTCGCCTTTTCAAGCAGCTTCACAGCCTCATCCGGGGCATAGCGGTCGAAGCTGCGGTCAGAGCAAAGTTCCCTGTAGCTGCGTCCCGAGAGCATCGCAGCCGGAGGTATCACTCCGTAAGCCATTTCGACGTCATCACTGAGGCTGTCCGCGAGCTTTTGGCGGTCAATGCCGTAAGCAAGTGCCTTTCTAAGTGATTCGCTCCTGAAATACCCCTCCTTCTGGTTGAAAACAAGTCCAAGGGTGACAGAAGCTTTCGATGTGGTGGAATACTTCTTAGAGCCGTAAGCAGTGCTCCATGTGACCATGCACTCAGACGAACCGTCCTTCATACACTGCCATACGCCGTCGTCGTCGCGCTCTATCGAGAAGCTCAGGAACGACGGTATCACGGGATCCTGCTCATTTGCATTGATATCGTTCTTTCTCATATAGAGAATATTATGGTTTCCGTAGGGATCATAGAACCACTGGCGCATATAGAACGCGCCGTTTGACATAACAGCCTCGTCGTTAAGACCATAGGTGCCCTTTGTGGAGTTGAAGAACTCCTTGTTGCAGGGTGAAGCGGGAGGTGCTGCAAGAAGCTGCAAAAACTCCGACGAGGGATATTCCAGATCTATCTCAAGAGTATAATCATCCAGAGCAAAAACTCCCGCAGCCTCAGGAGGCTGGCTTCCGGAGGCTATTAGCTCCCCGCCCTTTATGCAGGTATAGTAAGCCGCATATGGTGACTGCATCTTCGGGTCGAGCAGTCTTTGCAGGGCGAAAACATAGTCCCCGGCAGTTACCGGGAAATACTCACCCTCGTCGATAATATCATCGCGGTCAGCATCCCTGAACCAGTAATTATCCCGGCGCAGGTGGAAGGTATACACCCTGCCGTCCTCCGAAACGTC
>CAMOXW010000231.1 GCA_946629405.1 uncultured Ruminococcus sp. | reverse complement strand
AGTCCTTTCATCGGCGGGGTCGGGGATGTTGAAAAAGCTCTCTGTGTAGCCGATGCATCTTGCCGCTTCCGCCGGCATCTCGTGAGCAGCAGCTCCGAGCGTTCTCATCAAAGCGGGTCTTACAGACTCGGCAACGCAGGCCTCAAGTCCTTCACGTGAGCCAAGCACTACTGCGTCAGCCATACGGTTAATATTGCTTTCGAGAGAATCTGTAACGCTCTGCATCACATTTTCAACCGTTTCGTTGATAAGCTCCTCTTCAAGCTCACGATGTCTGGTGATATATGCTTTCTCATTCTCTTTCTTTTTGGAAATCAGCTGCCTGATATCCTTGTCCTGAGCATAGGTGCTGAGATACATTCCCGAGAGCTCAGTCTGAAGCCCGGCTGCTGCCGTTCCCGCTGCTGTGCTGATAAGCTCTGTCATTTTCACGTCATATATTCTCTGGGCATCAAAAGAGGTTATTACCGAGATGAGCTTTTCGCTCACATCCGGGTCCTCCCTGCTCATACAGAAAACAAGTGCGCTCAGACCCAGCAGTTCAAGCAGCTCGCTTATCCCCTCACGGACGGATTCAGCATCCTGCGGGATAACATTGTCGCACTTGCTCACTATTACGGCAATGTTTTTGGTGTATGATGCTATCTCCCTGAGAAATGCGGTCTCCGTTTTGGTCAGACCGCCGTTTTCAGCCGGTGTAACCATAATAAACACTGACCCCTCAGACAGATAGCCGGCGATCGCCTTGTTGTGCTTTTCGATTCCGGAGTTGATGCCCGGAGTGTCAACAACGGTGTACTCTCCCAGCTTTGCCAGCTGTTCACATTTCAGATAGTATCTTACCGCCGAGGTTTTTTCTGCCTCCGGTCTGCTGCCCGGTGCTATTCGCTTAACTGTTCCGTCGATGGCTACGACTTCACGGTATTCCTCACCATCTGTAAAGTGCAGCTCTGCTGCCAGCTCCGTTGTCGGATTGAGACCCTCTTCAAGGAATTCCGGCCTGCCGATAAGGCAGTTTATCAGTGAACTTTTACCTGCACTGAAATGTCCAACGAACACAGCCTTCAGTTTAAAATCCTCAGCACGGCTTTTCAGTTCTGCCGCTGTCTTCAGCGCCTCTTCATTTTTTGATGCCTCAGCCAGCTGAGCTATCTCGCCAATGACTTCGTCAAATCTTGTACTATCAATCATATTTTTTCCTCCTGTATTGGTAGAAATTATAATTTTCTAATGTTTCTCACCCATTCCCCCTGGCTCCGGAGCCACATATCCACGCCCTTGCCGTAGGCTTCGGCGCGGACGGTGTAAACGCCGTCCTGCTCGCGGATTATCTTCGCAGTGGGAAGTCGGTCGAGAACGGCTTCGATACTGTCGCCCTTGAAATCAAATTCGATGCGGCGCAGCTCGCCGCCGTACATAAACTGTATCCGCTTGCGGAACTCGCCCTCTTCAAATCTGTCCTTGTAGGGGCGGGAGAAATGCTTTTTCGAGACCTCATAGCTCTGTATGCGGTCAATGCGGTAGAGTGTCGGGAAATCGCGGGGCTTGTCCTGAATGAAAGCGCAGAGATAGAAATAGAACTCCGAAAACATTATCCCCACAGGCTCCACGGTGCGGTGGACAGGCTCGTCCTCCTGCGCCCGGAGATAGCTCATTTCTATCAGACGGTGCTCGTCCACCGCCACGCCGATATCCCATAGCCGACCGATGAACCGGGTGT
Source organism: uncultured Ruminococcus sp. (assembly GCA_946629405.1). The sequence continues at coordinate 1,307 of CAMOXW010000231.1, read as the reverse complement.
TGTGCCGGGGCGGGATGTAGTGGAAAAGCTCGTCAGAGATAAGGCTCTGCACCCGCTTGTAATTCTCACGGGGAACGCAGCAGCGCAGCAGCTTTTTGATGATCGGCTCCAGTTCGTCCCGGGTGAATGCGCGGCTCTCAAGGAGTATCTTGCAGACCGCCAGCACCTCGCTGTTGGTGAGGATATTCACGCTTTCCGAGTCAAGGCGGTAGCCGCCGAGCCTGCGGTCATAGACCACAGTGCGTACCTCACCGCCGTCGGCAGCCTCCTCCTCAAAGAACGCCCGCAGGTCGTCTATATCACGCTGAACAGAGCGTTCGTTGATACCGTAACGCTCTGCTTCCTCTGCCTTATTTATCACCTTGCCCTCGATCAGCCGTGTATACAGCCGGAGGATCCTCAGGTGCTTGGAATCCGAATAAAATTCTTTCATTGTATTCTCCGTATTACATTAGCATCAGCGGCCTATGGGCTGAATATCCGAGCACTCTTTCCACCTGATATGATTTGTGCGCTCCCGTCTTGCACCATATCGCAAAATGCTCACAGTTGTTGGTGATCAGGTTGTACTGATCTTCCCCGATGAGGCTCTTTGCTCTTGCGACAGTTTCTTCGGGGGAGTAAATATACAGGATATCATCATCGTTCCTGAACTTATCTTTGACCGGGATGAGATAAGGTCCTGTATTAAAGCGGTTTTTTCTGTAGATTGGGCTTGACCTGTAGCCCTTTTCCTGCTTATTCGGGCGCTTTCCGGCTTCGTCAAACTCCAGCACGAAGAATGTGCTCTGACCGTCAAGGAAATCCTCTATCGGGGCTTCGTGGACAGTCGCACCGCCGAAATCGCCGTTTTCGGCAGCGTAGTGGATAACTCTTCTGCTGCCGATATATACCGCGTAATGCTCGTAGACCCCGCCTAATCTCTCAATTCCGATGATGTCGCCCGCATCAAGCTCGTCAACGGGGTCGTGCTTGTCGAACAGCCCTTCGTATAGGCCTTCAAAAACAGCATCAACGGTCTTCCGGACAAATCCTCCGGTGAGAATGTCAATCAGCGCAATCATATTAAGCCTCCCGAATTATTGTAATTATAACATAAATTGACTGCAAAATCAATAGTTTTTGTGAATTTTGTCATATTGTTTTGTGAGTTTTGTCATATTGTTTTTCGCCTTTTGTCAGCTTGGAAATCAGCCTGCACTTCCTGCACTTGGGATGCGTAAGCAGCTCGGCGGTCTCGGGCATTATGCAGTCGCCGATGTATTCGTAAAACACCCGCCCGCATTTCTCGCAGACAAACTTCTTTT
>CAMOXW010000230.1 GCA_946629405.1 uncultured Ruminococcus sp. | reverse complement strand
TGTAGAGCGCGGAACGGCTGTCAACTATCTGCTCCGTTATCTGGTCATAATCTGACTCAAAGGTGAGGATATTCATCCCCCTTTTGACCCCGCAGCCCCTTACTGCCTTCGTAATGAACTGCGTCGAGCAGCTGCCAAGTACAGCAAGCCTGACCGTCTTTCCGTCAGAGACCGTTTTTGAAGCCTTTATCAATTCGTTCAGAGTGTACATTTTTCTCTCCTGCAAGTATTACTCGTCTTCGTCAAAATCCTCAAGGTATTCCGCCATTGATGCGACCGTAGTGTATTCCATCAGTGCCATGAAGGGTATATTCTTCCCCATTTTTTTGTTGAGCGCGGCACTCAGCTCATAGAGCAGGAAGGAATATCCTCCTGCGTCAAAGAAGTTGATCTCATCGGACTCCGGCTCACTTCCGAGCACCTCTGTCCAGACATCCCTTACCTTTGCGGCAATGCTTTCGGCTCCGTCCGCTGCGGATGTGATGCCGGGAAGTTCCTCATCCGGCTTTTTGTCCTCCTGAACGCTCTCAGATGCCTTCCCGGACATGAGCTCGCAGAGCCTTACACCGCTGTCCGCAGCAGCCCTTTTGATGACCTCCCTGAAAAGTCCGGTGAAGCGCTCTGCATTTTCCCTGTCGAGGAAATAATACTTATGCCCGAGTATATATTCATTGCTGCCGGAGGTATGGTCAACGTGAAGTATAAAGCTCGTTTCAGCCGTATCATCGCTGCCGTAGAACCTCATAGCGCTGAGCTCAAGACTTTCGCTCCTGACTTCGCGGGAATCTGCCTCTATGTAGTTGAAGTAAGGAATGTCCAGACGGCTCTGATAGAATTTCCCTGAAAGCCCTGTATCATGCATATATTTATACATCGAGCGGGTGCCTGCCGCTATCGAGCGGCGGAAGCTCTCCTGAACCTGCGCGAGCATTTCTGCAAAGGTATCATCCTCCGCAAAGCTGACCGGCAGAAGAAGCTCGTCAATGAAGTTTCCTGCCGCATCACTGTACTGCTCGGTGCGGTCGCTTATAGGCATCATCACGGCGGTGCTGAGCTCTCCCCTCAGACAGCACAGACTCACGCAGAAGGCTGTGAGAAGCGAGATAAATTCGGTCGAGCCCTTCTCGCGGCAGCTTTCGAGGAAACGGCTCTCCGCCTCCCTGTCTACCGCGCAGGTGACGGTAACGCCCTCGTCCGAGCGCTCCTGAACCGAGGATATCCTCCGGGGAGAGAAAATGCTCCTGTCGCTGAATGTCTTTTCCCAGTACGCCGTATCCTCAGCCGAGGGTTCGGCGTGCTTCATAATGAGATAGCCTTCATATCCCTCTGCCTCAGCAGTTTTTGCGATCAGCTCAGGTGAATCGTAGAATCTCATTATATCGTTCACGATTATGCCGAAACTCACTTCGTCCGACACAAGATGATGAATGATTATGCACAGTCTGTGACGTCTGCGGTCAGCGCTGCCGGTCATCAGGACAAACCTGCAAAGTTTTCCGGAGCTCTGGTCGGGCTGCCACTTTGCCTCCTCCTCCAGACAGTCATCAAAGGAAGCAGCAGTTACCTCAGTATAGATATCGTCTATGGAATAGGTCCTTGCACCGCGCCTCTGCACCGGCTGACCGTCGCTGTCCAGGCTGAACTCATAGCGAAGCACCGGCTGCCTCAGATATGCAGCATAGACAGCATCCCTGAAACGCTCAGTGTCGATGTCGCCTTCTATGTCGATATAATTTACAAGTATCAGCTTATCAACGTACTTGCCCATGAGAAGCGGCAGATACATCATCTGCTGGAGCGGCGTTAGATAATACTCACCGCTTCCCTGAGCGGAAGGCTCCGGCGCTTTTTCGCCGATGCTGCGCCTTACAGCCTCGATAAAGCTGCTTAGCACAGGATTTTCAAACACGCTGCTGAGTGTCGTATGACAGCCGAGCGCCTTGTTTATCTGGGCGGAAGCCTTTATCGCACCGAGAGAATTTCCTCCGGCTGCAAAGAAATTCGTATCCTCCGGGATATCTCCCTCAAGCTTCAGCACCTTCCTCCAGACCTCCGCAACAGTCTGTGCGGTCTTATCCGGCTCAGGAGACGTGCTTCCCGCGAGCATTGTTTCAAGTGCCTTCTTATCAGTCTTTCCGTTGTGTGTAAGAGGCATTTCGCTGAGGCGGATAAAGCGCTTTGGCAGCATATAATCCGGGATATTCCTCGAAAGCCACTCCCGGAGGCTGCTCTCGCTGTGATCGCTGCCGGAAGCATAAAACAGAACTATAGCCTGCTTATCCCTGTCGATCATAGCCTTTGCGCTCCTTATGCCGTCAAGCTCAAGCAGCCGCGCCTCAATGCCGTCAAGCTCGATGCGCTTGCCGAAAAGCTTCACCTGATTGTCATTTCTTCCGCAGAAAATGATACCTGCCTTTTCGTCAAAAACCCCCACATCTCCGGTATTGTACCAGACCTGCCCCGAAGTATCCGTGCAGAACCTGCGGTTCTCGCTTTCAACGGTATATCCCGGCGAAACTCCCGGACCGCTCACATACATCCCTCCCTGCTCACCCGCAGGAACGTCCCGCAGCTCGTCGTCAAGGAGCCTGTATCTCATGTTCCATACAGGCTTTCCGTAGGGTATCACCGCACGCTCCTTATCCTCCTGAGAGGCGATGTGATATATGCTCCATATCGAAGTCTCAGTAGGTCCTCCCACGCTTATCAGGCGGCAGTCCGGAGCTGAGATGATCTGTCTTGCTATGGTCATGGGTATTGCTTCTCCGCCGAGGATGACCTTTCTCAGCGGTGCAGGCACTCCGCCTGCACGGGCGATCATTACCGATGCCACCGATGGAACGCTGTTCCATACGGTCACGCCGCGCTCATTTATGAGCCTTATCCAGTTGTCAGGGTCAAGCCAGTTTTTCTCGCTCAGCACCACAACAGATGCTCCGGCAATGAAAAGTCCGAAGATGTCAAAAAGCGACATATCGTGGCAGTGATTTGTAAGTGCAAGTGCCGTGTCGTTTTCGCTCAGTTCAAAGCATTCCGCGGAAAATCTCAGGGTATTCACTATACCTGCGTGTGTGAGCATCGCGCCCTTAGGAAAGCTCGTAGTGCCGGAGGTGTGGATTATACAGAAAAGCTCCTCGGGAGCGCACTCCCTGAATACGCTCATATCCTCACATTCGCCGCAGAGCTCCCCGGGACTTACAAGCCTGTCAGAATACCCGTCAGAAAGGAGAGTGCTCCATTTTTCGTCGGCGATTATAATGTCAGCCTTTGCATTTTCAAGGCATACCCTTACTGCCTCCTCCGGATAATCGTGGTCAAGCGGGATATAGACGTTCCCGGAAAGCACTATCCCGAGCGCTGCTGTAAAAAGCTCTGTGCCCTTCCCGAGAAGCACCGCTGCCCTTTTCTGAGGAGAGCCGCACCTCTCAGCGACTGCCTTGCAGGAATATGCTGCTCTGCGAAGGAGCTCGCCGTAGGTCATGCTGCCGCTGTCTGTATAGACAGCCGTTCTGTCCCTGTATTTCTCTGCCGCATCAAGAAACAGCCGGCTGTAAGGTATCCAGTCCGCGGGATGAGCTGTATCATTGAAGCCCGCGGGCTGAACGTTGGTATTGATCTCGTTTATCATCATTGTGTGCTTCACCCGTTATACTTTTCTATCATAATTGCCGCATTGTGGCCGCCGAAGCCGAAGGAGGCGGAAACCGCACGGTTTACCTCTATATCCCTCGTTTCAGCAGTGATGTTGAGGTCGTCAAGTATCGTCCGGCAGGTGCTCCCGTGTACCTTTCCGTGACGGATGGAATCCGCGCAGACCATTACTTCAATGGCTCCGCTTGCTCCGAGAGTATGTCCTATCACGGACTTGGTCGCACTTATCGCGGGCTGGGAGGACTTTTCCCCGAAAAGTTCCCTTATCACCTCAGCCTCGACCTTGTCATTGAGGACAGTTCCGGTAGCGTGGGCGTTATAATAATCCACTTTTTTGTCTCCGATCAGCCTGCGGAGCATATCCTTTATGACTGCTCCGTCCTCAATCATGGAAACGATGCTGTAGCCGTCGCTTGAGCTTTCAAAGCCTGTTATCTCGGCATATATCCTTGCACCGCGCTTCAGGGCATGTTCAAGCTCCTCAACTACTACTATTCCCGCGCCGCCCTCACTGAACAGAAAGCCGCTCCTCTCCTTCGAGAACGGAGCTGAGCTGCCGTCCGGAAGATCTGATACCGCCTTGAGATATTCAAAGCTTTTCAGAAGTGTCTCGTTCCTGTCATAGAGGCAGTCGCTTCCTCCGCAAAGAGCCATGCTGCACTTTCCCGCAAGGATGCTCTCATATCCCATTCCCACGGACTCTGTTCCTGAGGCACACGCCATGCTTATGGTCATGCTTTTCCCGTGTGTGCCGAGAACTATCGCTATCCATGCCGCAACAGAGCTCTGCATTGCCATAGGGACGCCCATTCTGTCCGTTGCGAGCTTTTCCTGGAAGGTAAGTATCTGCCTGCTCAGCTCCGGCATATTTGGAGCGCCTACTCCTACAAAAACTCTCGTATCCTCGTCGGGCTGCTCTATACCGGCGTCCTTCAGAGCTGACAGAGCTGCAAATACAGCCGCCTGCGAGCTGACAGAGCCGCGCTTCTTCACCGGCATAAGCTTCTGTGCAAATTCTGAATCATCATATTCCGGATAAGGCACGCAGAAGCTCGTTTTCAGTGCCTCCCGTGAGGGAGTATTCTTCTCCAGCGGTCTTATGTACTGCTTAACGCCGCAGAGATTTTCAAACATCTCCTCATGGTCCGTACCCGCAGCGCACACAGGCGCCATGCCTGTTATCACAACTCTTTTCACCCTTGCACCTCTTTACTGAGCTTTAAGCTCGTTTATCTTCCTGTCGATGTCATTTACGGTCGTGATATTGGTAAGGTCGTCGTTCCTGATCTTGATGCCGAATTCCTCCTCTATCGTGTCAACGATCGCCACAAGATCAAGCGAATCAACGTGGAGATCCCTGATGAGGTTGGTATCGGGAGTTATCTCCGCGCTGCTGTCGATGAAAACTCCCATTTCGCGTCTGATGATCTCTATTATCTTTTCTGTGTTATTCATAATTATACTCCTTTTACAATATCTATCACAAGCTTGCCGGTCGGGGCTTTTCCCTCAAAGAGAAGCTGGTGAGCCTCCGGGAGCTGTGACCATTCAAAATGTCTGCCAATGAAGGGACGTATCCCTGAGCTCTCGATTATCTTCACATATTCCTTGTAATCCTCCGGGGTCGCGGAGTGGCTTCCCTGTATCCGCTTCTGGTTCAGCCAGAGAAAGCGCAGGTCGATATCGGCATGGTAAGACGATGTCGCTCCGCAGAGCACGACCATTCCCCCGGGAGCACACACGAACAGCGACGTCGGAAGCGTATCTGCACCGGGATGCTCAATGACTATGTCCGGCGAATGCTTCGAGCCGACGATCTTCCATATCTCCCGCCGGAACCTTGCTGCCTCTACGCTCCATTTCCTCTGGACCTCATCATTGGTATAATCGCCGAGTCTTCCCCAGTGCCGGAAATTCCTCCTGTTGATATAACCGGCAGCGCCCAGTGTCTTGCAGAACTCCCCGCGCTCATCGTCAGATACGACCGCAACAGGTATCGCTCCGAAATGCTTTGCAAGCTGTATAGCCATACTTCCTACCCCGCCTGTTCCGCCGTACACAAGTACCACATCGCCCGCCTTGACATTATTCGGGGGCCAGCGGGTAAGCATACGGTAGACCGCAGCTCCGGCAGCAGTAAAGCTTGCCGCCTCCGACCAGCTCAGGCACTCCGGAAAGCTCCTGCACTGGTAGTCCATGACCTTGCAGAACTGTGCAAATGCGCCCCAGTTCCCCTCATATCCCCAGACCCGGTAGGTCGGGCTCGATACGGGATCGCCTCCCGCCCTGACAATGGGGCAGTCCCTGTCATACTGCGAGGCTCCGACTATCACCCTGTCGCCCACGCGGACGTTTTCAACGCCCTCGCCTACAGCGTAAACAATTCCTGAGGCCTCCGAACCGCAGATATGGAAATCCTGCTTTTCGTCGCTGTAGGTGCCGTTGTTTGCAACAACGTTCTTTGGCTTGCCGAGTGCTGCCCAGACGCCGTTATAGTTTATCCCGGCGGACATATTTGCAACGATGACCTCACCTGCTCCCGGTGACGGGACCGGAACTATTTCCTCCCGGAAAGCTCTTTCCGGCTCTCCGAGGTTATCGCTCCTGAGGCACCATGCGTGCATAAATTCAGGCAGGACTCCCGGCTCGGGAAGCTCTCCCACATCGTAAAGCCTGTCTGTTCTCCTGTACATCATAAGCTCCCTCCAACTGAAGGCCTGTTCTCCGCAAACGACGCTATATCGCGGCATATCTCCTCCATGTGTTCCTTTGTGAAGAAGTGTCCGCCGCTCATTATCCTGATGCTCACGTCGTCTGAGATATCCTTCCACATTTCAATGTCCTCCGGACGGACTATCCTGTCGCTGCTGCCGGCGTAAGCGCTTATCCCGGCAGAGATCCTCTCCCTCAGGGCATAAGCCTCAGCTATCCTGAAATCAGAGCGTATGAGCGGAAGATAGTCCTCCCGGAAGCTTTTTATCCTGAATATCCTGCTGTCTATCGCCCCGAATTCTATCAGGCACCGGCAGAATCCTTCATCGTCCAGACCTGTCATAAGAACACCGTTCGCCTTCGAGCTCTTTTCAAAATCCGGCACAGCTGCCGTGAGGAAAAGCCTCTCAGGTATAAGGCCGTGTTCCCTTTCGAGAACCGAGGCAGTCACCGCAGCTATCATCCCGCCCATGCTGTGTCCCATAAGGATGAACGGGCAGCGGAGCTCGCTTTTTATGGCGAGCGAAGCCTCATGGGCGGCTTCAATTATGCTTTCCGGATACCGGTCATGGATCCTGCCTCCTCTGCCAGGAAGCTGATAGGGGAATATGCTGATCCAGTCCGGCAGATATTCGCTCAGCCAGCCATAGCTCAGAGCGCTTCCTCCCGCATAGTGAAAGCAGAAAAGCTGCACCCGCTCCTTCGGCGAAACGGAGGTATATTCAAAATAACTTCTGCCCATATCCACACTCATTTCACGCAGCTGAGCCTGCTGCAATAGTATTTTTGTATATACTTGTTTATATCACCGCAAAGCTGCCTTGTGTTCTCACTCAGGTAAAAATGGCCTCCGGGGTAGCTCCTGTATTCAGCCGCGGACTCCGTGTAATTCTCCCACGAGTGCATATTCTCAATGGTCTCCGAACCGTCCTCGGTGCCGCACATTGCAACTATCGGGCAGCGTATCAATGTGCCGTCCCACTTGTAGTCCTCAACGATGCTGAAATCCGCACGCAGTATCCGCAGTATCATATCATGGTACTCGGGGACCTGCATTATCTCGCTGTCAGCATCTATTGCACCGTATATCGCGATCCTCTCCATAAAGTCCTTCTCGCTCAGCTCCCTTGAACGCACAAGCCCGGAATAGTCCTCGATGCTCGTGGAGGATTCAAACAGCACATCCGGCTCAAGGCCTGCCTGCTGCAGCCGGAGCACGGTCTCATAAGCGATTATCCCGCCCATGCTGTGACCGAATACCGCAAAACGGCTGTGCTCGATATACGGCATGACCGCCTCCGCTATCTCCTCTGCCGCCTGCCGGCAGCTGTAAAGCGGAGGCTCAGAAAGCCTTGTTTCATGCCCGGGAAGCTGTATCGGAAGCACCTGCACCGCTCCCCCAAACTGCTGCTGCCAGCGTATATAGCAGCTCGCCCCTCCTCCCGCATAGGGAATGCAGATGAGCTTATAGCCCTCCGGAGTTATATCCTTTGCATACTTTATGTACCTTGTGTTTATCTCCATAGCTCACCTCAGAACTCATAGTCGTCCGCAGCCTCGTCCTCATCCTCGCCGAATGCTATCATATCAGCCTCCGCCTGACTGTTGTCAAGCATCGCCTCAAGAAGCTGCATATAATTTCCGAGGAAGCAGTCCATAGTTTCCTTTGTATAAAGCCCCGCATTGTATTCAAGCACGCAGGTGACCCTTCCGTCGGCTGACTGTCCCACTGACATCATGATATCGAATTTCGCATCCCCTCGCTCAGGCGGGAGCTGCTCCATATTGATATCGAGCACGCTGTAGGCATCGCTGTTGAAAAGCTCGGTGAAAAGGTGGCTGAAGAACGGTGTACCGGTCGAATTTCTGGGCGGATTGAGCTCGGATACCAGCATATCAAATGGTATCTCCTGATTAGAGAGAACTCTGCTGATATCGTTTTTCGTCCTCTCGACGATATCATTGAAGGAATCACCGCTTCCGAAGCTGCTCCTGAGCACGAGAGTATTTGCGAAATAGCCGATTATACGCTCGGCTTCCCTGCCGGGACGGTTGGCTGAGGTAATGCCTATGCAGAGGTCGTCCATAGCGGTATACCTGTGTATAAGTGTACTGTAGGCTGCCAGCATAACTGCATAGAGGCTCGACCTTGTTGCAGTCATATAGCTCTGGAGCTTCTGTGTGAGCTCCGGGGACAGCACCGCTGAGGTACCTGCCGAGGGAGCTGTTCCTCCGCTGCGCGGGAAGTCCGTGGGTATCACGGGCAGCTCAGGCGGCGAGGCAAGATAATCCTTCCAGAAGCCGAGCATTTTCCTGCCTCTCTCGCCGGCAATGAGCTCTTTCTGCCAAACGCTGTAATCGGAGTAGGTGTACTCCTCTCTGATAACGTTTGTGATGCTGCCGTTTTCAAGGAGCTGACGGTAGTATTCGCAGAGCTGACCGATTATCAGCTCCGCAGACCAGTTGTCTCCGGCGATATGGTGGAGCTGGAAAAGCAGATATGCCTCGTTCGCGGATATTACCGCTGCGGCGCATCTTATCGGGAGCTGACTTTCAAGCACAAAGGGCACAGCCGCTTCCCTGTGGAGGAATCCGAGCGCCTCATCAGCGGTCTTTCCGGACATATCCTCGACCTTGAAGCTGAAAAGCTCCTCCGATGCCGGGACGCTGTAGTATTCTCCGTCCTCCTTGACATAGATGCTGTGGAGCACCTCATTTCCCGCAACCACGCAGCGGAACGCCTTTTCAAGATATGATGTGTCAACGCTTCCTTTCAGGCGGAAGAATGAGGTCATATTGTAAGCCGCAGAATCCCTGTCACGCTCGTATATACATATCATGCTGTTCTGCTCGTGGGACAGCGGGTTCTTCTCCCTGACAGCGTGGACTATGCCGCCGCTGCTGACGGAGCCCTCAGCCGCAGCCATTCTGCTCTCTATCAGTGCGCTGAGGTCATCAACGGTCGAATTATCGTCTATATCGTCAAATTCCAGATCAACGCCGTAAAGCTTCTTGATACGGTTTATCATCCTCATTATCATGAGGGAGCTTCCGCTTATCTCGAAGAAATCATCATCATCAGCAAAGCTGCTGTCTGAAAGCAGCTCCTCCCAGATGCCTCTGACGGTCTCCTTTACTGTTGAACCTGCGCTCTCCTCAGCCTCGCTGCCTCCGGGAAGTCCTGCCGATGCGGTCATATTCTTTACCTCCGGCCAGTACCTGTGAAGGTCAAAGGCGTAAGGAGGAAGCGTCACTGCTGCGGCATTGCTCCCGCTGTACAGCTCAGGTCCGGCGCCAAGCCTCCAGAGAGTGCCGATGATCTCTGTATCCGACAATCCGCCGAGGCTTATGACCCTTCCGCCAAGCTCCTCAGTTATCCTGCCGACGGTGCCCTTACCGAAAAGCTCAGCAAAGACATAGCCCTCGCAGATGTATTTTTTCAGGTGATCGACAAGCGCCTCGGCATTGACCTTTTTAAGGTCGGTGAGCTTCATGCACTCGGCAGCGCCCTGCTCCGGGGCGATAGAGCCGCCGATGACCCTGAGTGCAATGTTTCCCCTTGAATTTGCAAGGAAAACCGAGCTGCACTGCTTCAGTCCCTCAGAAAGTGAAGCGCATTTTTCAAGATATCCTGCGACCTCCTCCGGTGTACCGTCAAGGCTGTCTCCGGAGATGAGAACAGCTATCTTTCCCTCAGCAGGCGAAGGCTTCTCATTCTCAAGCTCCGAAAGCTTACTGAGAAGCTCCTCACGGGTCGATGCCGCTGCAAAGGCTCTGTATTTGTAGCTGTCTCTGCGGCAGCACAGGGTATACGAAATATTCTCCAGGTCAGCGCTGCTTTTTTCCACATAGTCACGCAGCCTTGCGATATTCGCCCGGAGCGAGGCCTCCGCCATCGCGCTCACCGGGAACGGCAGCTCTCTCTCAGCTCCAGAAGACTTCTTCTGCTCCGGCTTTTCATAGCTGCCTATTATCATGTGTACATTCGTACCGCTCAGTCCGAATGAGCTTATCGCACAGAATCGCGGACTTTCATCCCAATCCTCTGTCACGGTGCAGGGATAGAGCGGTGAGGATGCAAAATCAATGAGCGGATTCGGCTTGCTGAAATGGCAGATAGGGTATTTTCTTCCGTAGTACACCGCGCAGACGCTCTTTATCATCCCAAGAATTCCGGCTGCCATGGATGTATGTCCAAGATTGCTCTTAGCGGCTCCGAGAGCGCACCACTGCTTCCTGTCCGTGAAGCCTGAATAAGCGTCAGAAACGCCTCTTACCTCGATAGGGTCGCCGATCCTTGTGGCAGTTCCGTGAGCTTCAAGATAGCCTATCTGCTCCGGAGAAACTCCGGACTTTTCCAGCGCCATTCTGATGACCTCTGCCTGTCCCTCTGAGCTCGGAGCGCTTATATTGCTTCCGCGTCCGCCGTCGGAGTTGACTGCGCTGCCCTTTATCACTGCATAGATATGGTCGTTGTCCCTCACGGCGTCATCGAGCCTTTTCAGAAGTACAAGTCCTGCACCCTCACCGCCGCCGGTGCCGTTTGCCTCAGCATCAAAGCTTCTGGTAAGACCGTCCCCGGAGGCAATACCCACAACGTCGTCCTGCGAAGCCTTTATGGGGAACACGCAAAGCTGTATCCCGCCGGCAACAGACATATCCGCCTCACCGGACAAAAGCTGCATACAGCTGCTGTGTATAGCCATGAGCGAGGACGAGCAGGTCGTATCTATCACCTGCGAGGGTCCTCTGAGACCGTAATGGTCGGATATCCTTCCGGCAATGAATGCCGGCATAACGCCAATGAACGAGACCGCCGAAAGTCCGTCGATGAGGTACTTGTAATCGTCGTCCGAGGCAGCGATATTGACCGAAACATTGCTTCCTTCAAGGCCTTTGCGGGTATAGCCTGCATCATCAAAGAGCTCCTGTGCAAGCTGGAGCATTATCCTCTGCTGAGGGTCGGTGCTCATCGCCTCAAAGCCCGTCATGCCGAAGAATTCATTGTCGAACATCTCGATATTTTCAAGATAACCGAACTTCATATACTTCTCCCCGGCGCCGCCGACGAGCTCAGCTCTCGCCTTCGGGATATCGGTTATTACGCATCTGCGTGTGCGGAAAACGTCTTCAAATTCCCCGATACCGTCGGCACCCGGTATGCGGCAGCTCATCCCGATAATGGCAATATCCTTTGTTCCCATAGATTCCTCCTAAAATTCGCCTAAGAATAGTCCGCCTTCCTCATCCTGACCGGCCTTTGTGAGCTTTCGGATATAGCCGGCAAGCATTGCGACTGACGAATACCTGAACAGCTCTGAGATGTTCAGCTCGATCCCGAACTCGCTGTTTATTCTTTCAAGCATGATTATACTGTTCATGGAATTGCAGCCTATCTGGAAGAAACTCTCCTCCTCACTGCTGCACTTTGTATCAAGTACCTCCTCAACGATGGTGACGATCCTCTCGTTGATACTGTCCCTGACGGTGCCTGTGACGGTCTCAGCTTCGGATGAAGCGCTGTCGGCAGCGGAATTTTCGGCTTCGCGGAAGCTTTCGGCGATACTCCTGTCGTTCAGCTCATCGAGCGTAAGAGAAGGGTCGTCGATTATCCTGAAAAGCACCCTGCTGTATTCCTCCGCAAAGCGTTCAGCCCATTCTTCGGGGAGCTTGTCCTTGTTGAACAGGAAAGCGATCTGGGTATTTTCCCTGTACTGTTCGGTCTTGATGAAGATGTCGTACTGCGAGGAGCTTCCCTGCGGAAGGTTAGTGAATCCGAAATCATAGCCCTTTGCAGCCTCTCCGCCGACGAGGTTCCTTCCGTAAAAGGAGTACATCACGTCAAAAAGCGGCTGCATATTCTTGTCTCTGTCAGTGCATATATCATCAACGACTGTCTCGAAGGAGATGTCCTGATTATTCAGGGCAGCCATCGACCTTTCGGAAACGAAGCTGAAATGCTCCCGGAAGCTCATATTCCCCTTTCTCTGGCAGTTTATCACGATAGTGTTCACGAAAAAACCGAACGTGCTCAGGAAGCGCGGGTCGTTCCTGTTAAGGGTGACTGTACCAACGTTTATGTCATCCCTGCCAAAGAACCCTGTCAGCACCGCGAAAAACACTGCAAGGAAGAAATTGAAGGGCGTACCGTTCCATTCCCTCAGAAGGGCGGATATCCGGGCATCAGTATCGGCATCAAGCATGACAGACCTGAAGAACATCTGTTCCTCATCCGCAGCAAGCGGCTTGGTCTTAAGTCCGAGGAGACTGTTCTCATGCCCCTTCAGTGTCTCCCTCCAGAAGCCGAGCTGCTTTGCGAGCATTGCCCTGCACTCGTCAGTCTCGTGCCATTTCACATAGTCTATGTAGGACTTCGCCTCCGGCAGGACCTTGCCTGTGTTGAAGTAATTCTGCATACTCTTCATGAGAAGTCCTATCGACCAGGCATCGTGGCAGATGTGGTGCATCACGACGTATAGGGAGTATTTGTCCTCCGCCTTTTTCACTGAGAAGCACCTTACCGGTATCTCCTGCTCAAGGTCGAAGGGTATCATTGTCCTTTCCTTTATGAGAGCCGCATACCCGTCCGGATCCTTGCTGTACACCTCAGAAAGGTCCTCGCAGGAAGTATCTGTCATGCACTCCTCTGCGGGGCATACAGTCTGGAAGAATCTTCCGCCGATGCTGAAATACAGCGTCCTGAGGCTCACATATCCGGCAATTATGCCGTTCATAGCCTCCTCAGCCTTTTTCAGCTTTTCCTCAGTGTCCACCTGTATCTCATAGGGGCAGATGTAGGAATATCTGCCGTACTCCGTGTAATTCTGGAGGAACGCCATTCTCCGCTGTTCAGCCGAAAGCGGGAAGACATTGTATTCGCTGCCGTTCTCAGTGAGCTTCCTGATGAGCTCGTCAGTACGCTCAGCAGGTACGCTCTTCAGCTTTTTTATAAGTTCTGCTTGTTTCATAGCTCATATCCTATCCTTCAGCGCAATATACCGTGTGCTCCTGAGAAACTCCTCCCTGTCCGGGGAGCCGAGGAACGTGCTGCGGGCGCTGAAATAATCCGTCGTTTTCTGTGAATCTATCAACGAGGTTATCTCGCTGTAGACGTTGCTTTTTCCGGAGCTGAGAATTCCCATTACTGCCATCAGCTCAGGCTCACCGGAGCTTTTGGTGAAGCTCTCGGCTCTTGAAAGCCATTCCTCAAAGCTGAGGTGTTCGAAAGCTTTGCCGTCCTCTGCGATCCATCGGAGCAGCTCGCTTACCTCAATGGCTCTGTCGCCGAGAATGTGGAAGGTCATCCCTTCAATTCTCTGAACGTCCATAGCTGCTGCCGCGACCGCAGCAGCAGCCCTGTCAACAGGTATCAGCCGTGTCCTCACTGAAAAGTCAGAGTACGCCCCGATACCGATACATATCCTGCAAAGGTGCTTTATAAGCTCATCCGAGCGCCAAACTCCCCTTTCAGAATCGCCGCAGAGGGTGGTTATGCGGAATATATCCGTTCTGATACCCTGCTCACGCGACTGCTCCGCAAGCCTCTCGGCAGCCCACATCGTCTGGTTGTAGGCATAGACAGAGGGCGGATAGTCTGAAAGATCGGTACGCTCATCGGCTCGTCTGCCGCTTTTCATGAACTCCTCAAACACACCCATAGCCGAAATGTATATCACACGCTTGCGGCTTTTTTCCGCGGCAAGCCTCAGGGTCTCCCTGACTGAGCCGATATTCAGCTCCCTGAGCGAATCATAGGAGGCAAGCATATCCGCCCTTGAACAGTTATGGATGATGACACCTGTATGCTCTGCCACTTTTTCATAGTCAGCGGAACTTAGTCCGAAGCGTTCCCTGCCGGGGTCTCCGGAGAGCAGTATCACCCTGCCTTCGCCCGGCACCTCCGGGATGCCGCAGCGTTCAAGCGCTTGCCTTATGCTGTCATGGCCATTTCCGGAGGTGAGGCAGAATATTTTTCCGCTGAACGAGCTGAGAAGCTTTGAGAGTATAAAAGTCCCCGCGAAGCTCCAGGCATTTGTAAGGAAAATCCCCTGCTCCTCAGATACTCTCTCAGGAACGCTCAGCTTATCCGGAACGATATCCGCAAGAAGCTGCTCCTTTCCCGCAGTTGAAGCCGCTGTGCTGACCTCATCACCGCTCAGCAGGCTTACGCAGCTCCGCGGCGTAGGCATGACATAGAGCCTGTTCACATCGACTGCGCCGAGCTTCTCCTGTATCAGAGTAACGAGCTGGATAAATGCTATCGAATCGCCTCCGGCATCAAAGAAATCGTCGTCCGGAAGATAGTCCGTCTTTCCGCTTGCCATGCTGAAAAGCTCCGTTACCTCCACGAGCCTTTCGTCGGCTGAGCCGTATTCCTTCACAGTAATGCTGCCGTCCGGGAGAAGAAATCTTGCCGTCCTGACCCTTCCGTCCGCTGAGAGAAAAGCGTCACAGGCTGAGATATCCCCGCCGCACGAGATGAACATTGCTCCCGGCTCATCGGGAACAGGCTCGCACTTCACATCCGAGCCGGACGCAGCACTCAGCTGCCTTTCAAGCTCCGAGGAATCCGCAAAGGTAAAGAGAAGCTCCCTCAGCTTAGTGTTCATGGTCTTATATACGCGCACGCTCTGGTACTCTACCGGAAGTCCTTCTCCGAGCACCCTGTATATCTCACGGAGCGGAGCGTTTGTCCGGCAGAAGATATCGACCCTTCCGCCGCTTTCTTCTACCGTCATTTTCTCAGTCAGCCCCGAGCCTTCGAGCACTCTCCTGGCAAGCTCTCCGGAAACTGTCTCCCCCTCCGAGGACACCGCGAAGCCGGAAGCTCCGCTTATCCCGAACGAGCCCTTTTTAAGCCTGCGCGCAGTAAATCCGGTGTCAGCAGCCTTGAATCCGCCGTCCGCAGTGCATACAGCCTTATCTCCGTCCTCCGTAACAACGTACAGTCTTCCGTTCATCCCGGCAGGCTGAACAGCTCCGGAGCTGCTTACCGCATAGGCTCTGACAAATGCAGCAGGTCTTGCCTCCATGCCCTCGCCGGATGAAAAGAAGCGGAAGTACGGCATATCGAAGATATTGTAGTGCTTTATGCCGGCTTTTTTAAAGTAAGCATGAAGTCCCTCCACAGGCTGACAGCCATAGGTAAGAACGCTCTCCGGCCTGCACCCGCTGCCCTCAAGGAGCCCGATACACCTTCCCGCCGGAGCAGCAAGGCAAGTACAGTCAGCCTGAGCTCCGCCGCAGAACGTTCCGCCGTCCATGACGGTGAAAACCTCCAGCCAGAGCGGTTTTTCCGGGAAAAATGTCTGCCCGAAGGATATTCCCAGCACATCCTTGCAGAAGCGGAAGCGTTCCTCCAGTGCGCCGGCTGTGAGAGTGCAGAGAACGAAGCCTCCGTCCTTAACGGCAGGGCAGGCGATGCTGCCTGTGATACGCAGTATTTCATCATCCGGAACGCCTGCTGCGGCGCTGCCTTCCAGCTTGCTGAGAAGCGCATCATCAACTCTTGCTGCCACGCCTCCGATGTCATCCAGTATCATTTCCCGGTAAGCCTCCGGGGTGCTGCTGTCGAGCAGGAGCGGCACACAATTTCTGCTCCACGCTCCGTAAACAGCAGCCAGCCTGTTCAGCCTGCTGCCTGCCTCAACAGCGATCAGCGCTCCGGCTGAGACCTCTCCTATCAGTCCCGCGATACTCCGCGCAGCTCCCGCAAGCTCAGCATATGTATGAATTGTTCCGTTATCCGAAATTAAGATCCTATCCATTGCTCCTCCGAAACTCATAATCCCATGTCTGAAATCAGATCATCAATATTCTTTGAAGGCGCCGATGATTCAGGCTCAGTGCTTACGGCAGGCATCTCAATGCTGTCCGAGCCGGAAACAAGCTCCATTATGTCGCTTATCCTGTCGCAGCCTGAAAGGTCATTCAATCCAAGCTCCACCCCGAAGCTCTCCTTCAGCCGTGAACAGAGTATCAGTCCCGAAAGCGAATCAAAGCCGATATCCGCCAGTCTATCGTTAAAGGACACCCTTTCAACTCCCAGTATATCCTTGACTATGGCGGTGAGCTTTTCGTCATCGCCCTCATCTCCGGGCTCGCTGCTGCTCACCGTATCTGAACTGAGAATTCTCCTGTCACTTATCACGCAGGCACATTCAAGCGACCCCGCCAGAGCCTCAGCCTCCTCAGCCGAGGAAATGTCTGCAAATGTAAGTGAAACGCCGTCGCTAAGCGCTGAAAGTCTTCTGTAATTTCTCTCATATTCGCTTATGCAGAGCTTGTGCTCACCGGGCTTGCATTCCTCCGGAGCCCTCATTGCAAATACATAGCAGTCGGAGCTCATATTCTCCGGGAAAGACATCACGTCCCGGAATCCGGAAGCAGTCATTGCAGCCCGCCACTTGTCCTCGGACATGGTTATACGGTCACGCTCCGGGTCGTTCTCATAGTTCCACCAGCCCGGCGCGAATCCGAATATCATATTTGTGACGTCGTTTCCGCCGCAGGTCTGCGCCATTCCGAACATTCCTCCGTCAGCCAGAAGATAGGCAATATTTCCCAGTGTACGGCGGATATCGGCGGTTGCCTGAACAACGTCAAGACATATTATGATATCGAACGAGCTCTCTGCAAAGCCCTGCTTTGAAGGCGATGACGAGATATCCAGCACTCTGTGGCTGACAAAGCTTCTTCCCTGCTCACTGTCGAGCTTGTTTCTTGCTGCGACAAATGAATTACCAATATCGGTGAAGCAGTAGGAGATCTCCAGCCCCTCCAGTGCTCCGAGAACCGGATCGGTGAGTTCACCGGTACCGCCGCCGACCTCGAGTATCCTGAGCGGACGGTCTGAACCCTCCGCCGCCTTTCTTACTATCTCGGCAAGAGCTTCGATACAGCGGCGGTTGAAGGTCGTTGACTCCATTCTCTTGTGCAGCTCAATGACAGTGTCCATGCTGCCGCCGGGATAAAGGACCGAACCTGAGTCGATCTTTCCCCTGAATGCGTCGTCATAGCTGTCAGAAACACGGACGCAGAAATCCATATATTTTGTATACTCACCGAGCCTGTTGTGACACTCCTCCAGCACAGTCCTCTTGTCCGGAAGCGCCTTTGCTCTCTCTGTGAAAGTCACAAGGCCGCAGTCATCCGAGGCATAGCCGTAGTCACACATAAACCGGATGAAGAATCTTATGAACGGATGGTGTACGGGTACAACTCCGAGCATTGCGATAAGCTTGTCCGATGTATATACACCGTTCTCATCGAAGTCCGGACACAACCTGAAATGATCCATTATGCAGGCTGCACACAGCTTGTCCGCAAGCTCCTTGTAGCCGGGGATATCGTTGAGCGGAGTGATGTCTCCCGATGCGAAATACTTCTGAGTTATAGCGGAAAGAAGGCTGTCCTTTTCTGCAAAGAGCCTGTCAGCTCCCGTACTTGTCAGGTAAGCGCTGCTGCGCGGCTCAACGAAAACTGTCCTTTCACAGCCCGAGGTCACGATATAGCGCGACTTTTCAAAATTGCTGTCCCCGAGTCCGCCGAATACAGCGATGCTTCCGCCGGACGAGCCGGCTTCCGGAGCCCTTAGCTCATGGCGGAACTCCCTTCCTCCGAAGCAGTAGCCGGGTACAGACGATCTGTCCGGCACAGCGGCGCGGTCAGCATAAAGCCTGTCCCAGTCAATATCAGCTCCGCACGCCCACAGCTCTCCGAGCGCACAGTTGAACTGAAGGCGCTCCGGAACAGAGCTTTCACTGACGAGAGCGATCACGCGCTTTGTGGTATTTGCGTTGAGTATCTTGCTTGCGAAGGACGAAAGCTGAGTACCTGTCCCGACCTCTATGATGACAAGGTTTTCAATATCGGAAACTGCCGATACAGCGCTGTAGAATTCCGAGGTGCCGCTCAGGTTCTTCACCCAGAAGCCGGCGCTTGCAATGCGCTCCTCAGCGACGAATCCGCCCTCGCATGAGGAAATGACGGGTACAGCCATTTTTCCGAAGCTGACATCATTTGCAGCCTTTTCAAAATCCCCGAGTATACCGTTCAGGAGACTGCTGTGACCAGCTCTTGATACCGGCAGCACGCTGACGTAGATATTTTCCTCCTCAGCTCTTTTCCTGACAAGCTCAACGTCCTCCGCAGTGCCGGAAACGGTAATCCTGTTGATGAAGTTTACGGCGGATATCTCTGCGCCTGTGCCGGCTATCAGCCTTTCAACAGCTCCGCGCTCCGCCGATATGCCCAGCATTGCGCCCGGCTCAGTTTTTTCAAGGAGTTCGCCTCTTGCAGCGATGAGCCTTACAGCGTCCTCAAGGGTAAGCACTCCGGAAATGCAGGCAGCAGCGTATTCGCCGAAGCTCTCACCGAGGAGATAATCCGGCTTTGCGCCAAGCGAGATAAGCTCCGACGCGGCTGCATAGCTGAACATGAATATCAGGCACAAGCCCTCTGCTATCGAGAAGCTGTCGGTTTCCCGGGCACCTGTTATGTATGAACGAAGGTCTATGCCGGCAGTCCTCTGCATGACCTCCATACAGATATCTGCCTTTTCACGAAAGAGCCGGTCGCCCGCATAGAGCTCCCTGCCCATTGAAGTGAACTGACTGCCGCCGCCGGGAAAGATGAACAGGAGCTTGTTTTTCCTTGCCGGAACAGCCTCTCTTATGCCGCCCCAGCCGTCTTTAAGCGAGCCGTTATCGTTAACAAGGTATGTGCGATTATTGAAATGCGGACGGTCATACCTGAATGTCCACGCTGCCGCACCTGTGTCGGTGCAGGAGCTTTTCAGAGCGCTCATCTGAGCCTTCAGAGAAGCCTCATTCTTCGCGCTCAGCGGGATTATATCATAGACTGAGCTGCTGCTGACGGAAGCTCTCTCCGGCGGCTCCTGGAGGACAATGCTTGCGTTTATACCGCCGACGCCGAAGGAATTCACAAGGGCAAGCTTTACGCTTTCCTTGTCCCACATTATATTTTCTTTCACGACGAAAACAGGGGACTTCGGCTTTATCTCCTCATTCTCCTCATCGCAGCCTATAGAGCGCGGGATGATGCCGCTGCGGAAGCTGCATATCACCTTGATGATACCTGAAAGACCTGAGACTGTGTCGGTATGGCCGATATTTGACTTGACCGAGCCGATGCCGCACTTGCCCTCCCTGCCCTTGAATACCTTTTTCAGGGCCGTTATCTCGATAGCGTCACCCAGGGGAGTAGCTGTGCCGTGACACTCAACATAGCCGATATCCCCGGGAGCAGCTCCTGCTTTTTTCATAGCATTTGAAACCGCCTCATACTCACCCTGCACGCTCGGTGCGGCAAAGCCTACCTTGCGTGAGCCGTCGTTGCAGACATACGAGCCCTTTATCACGGCAAGTATCTCATCATTATCCTCAACAGCATCTGCGTACCTTTTCAGTACAACGGCAGCCGCAGCGCTTCCCGGCACAAAGCCGGTGCCGTTTTTGTCGAAGGGTCTTACGCAGCCGTCGGCAGAAAGCGCATTTTCAGCCTTATAATAGCCCTGCTGCGAGGGAAGAACGCTTGCTGCTGCGACCACGCACTGTCTGCACTCGCCCGCTCTGAGGCAGGCTGAGGCGACCTCTATATCAACTCCCGAGGAAGCGCAGGCGCAGTCCACCGTGAGAGATGGTCCGGTAAGGTTCAGGAGATACGCTATCCTCGAGGCGAAGGCGCTGCCGTTGTACATACCTGTCATCGAGCCTCTTTCCTTTTCGTAGGAGCGGTTGATGTAGTAGTCCTCCCAAACATAATGTGCAGCGTGGGCGGAGCAGATAATACCTGTTACGGAGCTGTCCTTTTTTCTGTCGGCGTACCCTGCATTTTCAAGGGCAAGGTAAACGTTCTCGATGAGCTTTCTCTGCTGGACGTCCATTTTTTCGGCGTCGAAATCGCTTATCCCGAAGAATTCGCTGTCGAACCTGTAAAGCCCGTCAAGGACACCGAAGGCAGAGACAAAGCTGCCGGAATCGAGTTCCCTGTTTCTTGTGATACAGCATCTGCCGTCCACAAGGTTCTGCCAGTATTCAGCGATATTCCCGGCTTTCGGGAACTCCCCCGCCATACCTATGATACATATGTCATCATTTTTGAAGATAGCATCTTTTTTATTCATTCTAATTCTCCATTCAAAGCTCAGGCGTGTTCAAGCTTTTTTACTCCGATAACTCCGATGATGTACAGGACCGCGCAGAATATCACGGTGTAGAGCAGGTATACAGCCGCACTTGCAAAGCTTCCGCCGCGCTGCATTATCTCAAGAGCCCTGAGCATCCATCTGAGCGGCATGAAATCGGCGATATGCCTTAAAACTGACGGCATCTTGTCATACGGAAGGATACCGCCTGAAACGATAGCCATGAGCATGATAACGCCGGATGAAATGAGTATCGACTGGTCGGGCTTTATCCTGAATGCACCCAGGAAAAGTCCCAGACTTACCGCGAAAATATTTGATGTGATGAGAACGGGTATTATCAGCAGGTCGTTGGGAAGCCCCATATCGAGCCTTCCTATCTCTGCCGCAAGGAAGTATACCAGCGAGGATACGATCGAGCTTGCGAAGAATACCACGCTCATTCCCGTGAGGTACTGCGAGACCGGTATGCCGCTGAGAAGAATCCTCTGGCTTATTCCCCTGTACCTGTTTTCAAGGAGTATGATAGTCAGAAGCGCACCGCCGGTTATGATCTTGAAAAGCGTCATGCCCAGCGAGTTCGTTATAGGTGCAGTCCTGAATGGTGCCTTGTTCACGCTTACGTCAACATCCTTGTCTCTGCCCTCTGCGCGGAGTTCAGCCTTCTTTATCATGAGCGAAACAGCTCTCTGGAAGTCAGTGTCCTCCTTTGCGGTGTACATAACAAGGCCGCCCCCACCGTCAGCAATGACGACATCAGCGTTGCCTGAAACGAGCTCAGAGGAGATCTTGTCCTCATCAATGACCTTATAGCTGAATGCAGCGCTGTGTGAGAAGGTCTCCTCAACGGCTGAATCGAGAGCGCTGCTGCCGGTCTTGACATAGGCGACCGTTGACTTTGAATCGAAGGCGATGAATATAGTCGCAATGATGAGCATGATGATCGGCGCAACTATAATTACAGCGAAATAATCCTTGTTACGCTTGAAGACCAGCCACGAATTCTTTATAACTGAGCGCATAGATTACCCTCCTTGCTGCTGTTTTTCTTATACTTCACTGCTGCCAGCACCGAGAATAGCGCTGCTGCTGACAGAGAGAACACGATAGATGTTGTAACATCCGAGTTGTATTTTCCGCTGCTGAGAGCCATAACAGCCTTGCTTGCCCAGTATAGGGGGTCGATCTTTATAAGCGTGCCGATGACCTTCTTTGATTCAAGCACTGATACCGGCGTAAATGCACCGCCCATATATCCGCAGAGTATAGCCACATACAGCAGCAGATTGTCAACGGATGTGCGCTTTTTCAGCGTCATGGCGGCTGAGATGCCGAGCTAGCCTGCAAATATCCCGAGGCAGAGGTACACGACTATCATCATCAGCAGCTTTTCTCCCCAGTCAACGTCAAGCACGAGAGTCGAGAACAGGTAAACAACAGCTATCTGGATAACCGTCATTACCATTGCGATGAAGAATTTGTTCGCAAGAAGCGTGAGTATACCCGACTTTGAGAGGTATATCCTGTTTATAGTCCTGCTTGAACGCTCGTTGTATACCGAATGTGCGACCATTACCGCGATATAGATTATCATGAAGCCGAGCTCGACGAAGGTGTAGTAAGCGGAAGCGTTGAGCGAAGGCATACCGATGCTTATTTCCTGAGCAGCGGGCGCCTTGTCAGTATCGTTGCCGAGGCCCTCCTCCAGAACGGCTCTGAAAAGCTCGGCGGAATCCGTTCTGTTGAAGGCAGTTCTGTAAAGACTGATACCGTCGTCTTCAACGGTAACGACCGCGATCGCGTCCTGCTTGTCGGTCATTTTCACAGCCTCATCGTAGTCGCTGTGCTCCTCATAGACAATGCCGAGGTCCCTTGATGAAGTCTCGGCGAAGCTCCTGAAATCCGCAAGGAAGGAGCTGTCCTCCTGCGCCTTGTTGACCACGCAGACTACCTTTCCGCCGAGCTCCTCGGTATTGGTATTGTTGCCGATATAATTATCCATAAGGGCGCTGAAAATAAGGACTACCACGATAGGCACTATCACGACGAATGCGAGGTTGACCTTATTTTTAACAAAGAGCCTGAGCTCCTTTTTCATCATGACCAGCATCAGTCCCTCAGCTCCTTTCCTGTCACAGAGAGGAACACATCTTCCAGCGAGGGTGACTCGCTGTTTACATCAATGACGTAAATGCCGGCTCTTGCGAACACGCCGAGGATATCGCCTATTACGTTCTTGTCCTTCGAGCAGGTGCAGATGAGCTTGCTGCCTTCCGCCTCACACTCCTTCACACCTTCAACAGTGAGGACAGCAGGGCAAATGACACCTGAGTCGATATCGCTGTCAGCAGTGAAGGTTATCTTGCGCGATGTGGAGAATACTGACTTGACCTCGTCCTTTGTACCGTTGGTAACGACCTTGCCGTGGTCGATGATGATTATCTTGCTGCATATCTCCTCGACCTCCTCCATGTAGTGGGTGGTAAAGAGGACAGTAGAACCGTTCTGGTTGAGCTTCTTCACGCTTTCGAGGATGTGATTTCTGGACTGCGGGTCTATGCCGACGGTCGGCTCATCCATAATTATGAGCTTGGGAGTATGAGCGATAGCGGCTGCGATATTGAGCCTGCGCTTCATACCTCCGGAGAATTCTGAGGCCTTTTTCTTTCCGGTATTTTCAAGCCCCGTAAACTCCAGAGCGCTGTGGGTACGGTCCCTGAGCTCGCTGCCTTTGTAGCCGTAGAGCGAGCAGAAGAAGCTCACGTTCTCCTCAGCGGTAAGGTCGTCATAAATGGCGAGCTCCTGCGGGATATATCCGATGTTCTTTTTCCACGACTTCACCGGCGAGCCTCCCTCAAAGGAAATGCTGCCGGCGTCCGGGGCAAGGAATCCGACTATCATATTGATAGTCGTACTTTTTCCCGCACCGTTCGGACCGAGAATACCATAAATATCGCCGGCTTCTACCTCGAAGCTCACATCCTCGACTGCCGGGTTCTTCTTATAGCTTTTTTTAAGCCCTTTTACAGATAAAATACTCATTTCACATCACACCTCAGAATTCAAGCTTTAGTCTTTATCAATCCTGCCCATTCACTGACATAAGGATTGTTCATTATATCGTATACCGAAAGAGTAACTCCCCATTTTTTCCTGATAGCTGCTATAAGGCGGATAGCATATATCGAATTTCCGCCCATCTCGAAGAAGCTCCGGGAAATGCTTATATCCTTCTGCTTCAGGAGAGTGCACAGAAGCTCAGAGAGCTCTGTGATGACGGGATCGGAGGACTGCTCCGCGGGTGCAGCAGCGATAGTCTCCTCACGCTCAGAGCACTTTCTTTCAAGTGACGGGATATCGACCTTTCCGTTTTTGGTAAGCGGCATCTCATCAAGTCTGATGAACGCGGAGGGTATCATATAATCCGGCAGGATCTTTGCCATTTCCCTTTTCATTTCCTCCGCAGAAAGTTCCTCATCGGCGATATAGAACGCAACGATAGTATTTCTTTCCCTGTCAAGAACAGCAGTACCGGTCTGTACACTGTCAAGTCCGCAAAGTGTCTCCGCAATGCCGTCGAGCTCGATGCGCTTGCCGTTGATCTTCACCTGATTGTCCTGTCTTCCGACGAATTTTATCGAACCGTCGCTGAGATAATAGCCTCTGTCGCCGGTATTGTAGACACGTTTTCCGTTAAAGCGGACGAACTTCCTTTCAGTTTCCTCGTCAAGTCCAAGATAGCCAAGTGCAAGGCTCACTCCTCCGATGTACATTGTGCCCTCAACTCCGGCAGGGCAGAGGCTTCCGCTGTCGCTGAGGATATAGTATTGTATTCCGCTGTTTATCGGTTTTCCGTAGGGAATGAACGTACTGCTGAGGTCGCTGTCATCAACGGGGTGCCAGATGCTCCAGATAGTTGTCTCCGAGGGACCTCCGACGTTATAGTGACGGGCGTTCACGAAGTTTTTCTTTATCCTTCTTGCGAGGGAAACCTGCAGAACATCGCCGCCGTTCACCATGAGCCTTACGCTTGAAAGACGTCTTTCGGCATCCTCAGGCTCTGAATCGAGAAGCATTTCCGGGAAAGCCGGCACGGAATTCCAGAACGTCACTCCGTATTTCTCAATAAGCTCGCACCAGTGCTCCGGCTCCTTCTGTCTCCGGGCGTCAGGGATTATCATAGCCGCGCCTGCCGTGAAGGCTCCGAAGATATCGTACATCGCCATATCGTGGCAGTAATTCGTCACAGCGATGAACCTGTCGTTCTCATTTATGCCGAATTCATCTATCGACTGAAGCAGGCAGTTCACAAGTCCCCTGTGGGTAACGGCAACGCTCTTGGGTCTGCCGGTAGTTCCGGAGGTGTTGATGATAAAGGAAATATCGTCATCCTTCGCCTCAGCAAAGCTAATCTCGCCGTCATAGGAATAATCGGTATCGTCAGCATTGATGACCCTGCATCCCTGAACGTCAGTGAGCCTTCCGGCGAGTCCGCCCTCCGCAACGATAACCGCAAGTCCGGCGCAGCCTGCGGTATATTCTACCTGCTCGGCGGAATAGGTTATATCGAGCGGCAGGAACGGGCAGCCGAGTATCACCGAGGCTGCTGCCGCAATTGCCTGAAGTCTGCCCTTGTCCGCAAATACTCCGAACCGGAAGCCGCTCTCCGCACCGGCAGCATCTCTGACAGTCTTTGCGAGACAATTTGCCTTCCGGAACAGCTCCCTGTAGGTGAGCTCGCCTGCTGAATCAGCTACCGCGAGCCGGTCGGAGAATTTAGTGAGAACATCCTTCATCATCGCAGGGATACTTCCATTTTGCCCCATACCCTCAGCAGTGCAGGGTACTGTTACTGCAAGCTCTCCTGAAAGCATCGGAGCAACGGATGACTCGTTCCAGAATTCCGGCTGATCTGCTGCAAGCTCGAGAAGCCTTACGAAGGTATCGCCGATCGCCTCAGTCACATCGCTGCTGAGGAGCTCTCTTACGCAGTCCATTATGAGCATGATGCCGCCGTTGTTCTTCATAGCGATAGCGTCTATCCAGATCTGGCTGGTATGGGTCTTTGTATAGACTTTTCTGAGTGAGATGCTCTCTCTGTCGGGAGTGTCGATGATGCTTGTGAAAACGATAGGTGCAACGATGCTTCCGCCGTCGCGTTTCTGCATTTCGCGGATGAAATCCGTACCCATGAAGTAGTCGTGCTGCATTATCTCAGCGATCTGCTTCTGGTTATCGCGTGCGGTATCAGCGATAGAGCAGCCGTTTTTGTTTTCAAAGTCGAATATGTAGAAGTTGGAGCACTCTCCGATGAGCTCGTCGATCTCCGGATGGATAGCAGGTCTTACAGACGCCGGCATATTCATGAGGAAGTCCTTGCTTGAGCTGTACTTTGATATAGCCTTTCCGAAGGCTGTGAAGATAAGCGCGAACGGAGTAAAGCCGCTTTTAGCCGCAAAGCTCCTGACCTTCTCCCATGTTTCCTGACTTATGTACCTTACGACCTGGCGAGTGCTGACGTCCTTTATCTGTGAGGGGTCGCACATCAGCGGGAGCGAGGGGCTTGTATGGCCGCTGTCAGCCTTTTTCATCCAGTAGTCCATATCAGCCTTGTACTTGTCGGTCTTTTTAACCGCTTCAAGGTAATTCACATAATCAAGGAACTGTATCTCCGGAGCCTTGTACTCTCTTTCTGGGAAGGAATAGAGTACATCAAGCTCGTGTATGACATTCTCATGGCTCCAGCCGTCGATTATCTTGCCGTCGTGGCTGAAATGGAGGACAGTTTTTTCATCGGAGAGCTTAGTAGCGCAGAATCTCACAAGCGGAAGCTTCTCGGTATCGAAAAGGGTATTGAAGATCCTATCGCGCTTTTCGAGCATATAGGCCTCCTGCTCCTTTTCGCTCATGGATGAAATATCCTCGAAGGGAAGGCTGTAGTGCTCCATTTCTCTTTCGACTCTCTGTGTTCCGTCGCTGAATATTCTCAAACGGAAGATGTCATGTGCGGCAAAAAGCCTGTTTATCGCAGCTTCCATACGCTCGTTATCGTAATCCTTGCAGATTATTTCCGAATAGCCCCTTGTGGGATTTCCGCCGAGCAGAGTGTCGGAGCGTCCGCCGATGAGATAGGCAGTCTGGAGGTCAGTTATGGGGAAGGTCTCGAAGCGCTTGTCGGGAGAGAGCGAAAATTCCACATCTCCGCGTCCGGTCACAACGTTTCTTCTTTCGGTCTCGAGCATATTGCAGATGCCGTTCACCGAGCCCTCCGCGAACAGCTTGTCAAAGGGCAGCATAACGCTGAAACGCTCAAACAGCTCATTCTGGAGATTGCCCATGAGCACCGACTGTCCGCCGAGCTCAAGGAATGTCGCACTGTCATCGAAGCTGTCATCTATGCCGAGCAGCTTTCTTATAACAAATCTCACAACTGCACGCTTATCGCTCTTATCGGGCTCATCCTCACTTATGCTTACTGTCTCGCTCAGAGAATCAAGAACAGCCTTTCTGATAGCATTCTTGTCTATTTTTCCTGCAAGAGTAGTCGGCAGTTCAGCCATGAAGCAGATGATATCCGGTATCTTGTACGAAGCTGCGCCTGCTGCTGCGAGCTCGCGCCTGATCTGCACCTGCGAGCCTGTGCCGTCAGCAGTAACTACAACAGCCGCGATCTTTTCTCCGACCGTACTGCTGCTCACTGCAAATACAGTAGACTCCGTAACGCCTGTGCAGGAATTCAGCATTGACTCGACCTCAGCAGGAGATATCTTCTCGCCGCCTTTGTTGATAACATCATCTATTCTTCCCTGAACCTGGAGGTATTTGCCTTCAACGAGCCTTGCTCTGTCGCCTGTGCGGAAGAAGCCGTCAGGAGTGATCTTGACCTTGTTTATTTCGGGAGCATTATAAAAGCCGCTTATGATGCACGGACCCTTGCCGATAAGCTCGCCGAATTCGCCGTCGGGGAGCTGCCTGCCTTCCGCATCGACTATTCTTATATCGTCAAAGGCGCTGATATTTTCGCCCTGATAATTCAGCACTGTGTCCATATCATCATCATAGGATGTGCAGAAGACGATACCCTCTCCCATACCATATATCTGCTGTATGCGGCAGCCCATTTTATCGCTGACCGTCCTTATGATATCCGGAGTACAAACAGCACCGCCGAGCTGTACAAGCTTCATGCTTGCAAAGGCATCGCCGAAGCCCATTTTCTCAGCATAGGCGATGCACTCTACCGCAAGCGACGGCACGAGCGCAGTTGAAGTGACCTTATGCTCCATAATGCACTTCACGATCTCTGCAACCGAATTTGTCCGGCACATGACCGCAGCTCCGCCATAGCAGAGGGCTCCGACGAGACCCGGACCTGTCAGGCTGAAATTATGCTCGACCGGCATTGAGACAAGGAATCTTGTATCCTCGTCAAATCCGCACTTAGCAGCAGTTTCAACAGCGGTGAAGATATGGTCGGCATGAGTACGGGCGATAAGCTTCGGGATGCCGGTAGAACCGCCTGAGAGGATGATAACAGCCGTATCTCCCGGGGCGGGAAGCACCTCCGGGGTAAAGCTTTCCGGATAAGCCGTAAGGTCGATCCCATTCAGCTCATCATCGAAGTAGATTTTTCTCACGGAGCTGATGCCCTCGACAGCCTTCTCAGCGACGCTCCTGAAGTCGGCACCTCTGTTCCTGCTGAATGCGACATAGCCCTCCGGCTCCGAGGTCTCGGCAATGGAGCGAATCTCCTTCTCCCTGCACGCCGGGTATATAAGCACGGGGATAATGCCTGCCTTTATCATTCCGAAATAGCAGGCTGCAAAGAGTATGGTATTTTCGAGCTGAACCATAATCTTGCTTCCTCTGCCGAAGCCCTCGCTTGTGAAATAGTACGCATAGGCTGAGGACAGTCTGTCAAGCCCGCTGTAGGTGATACTTCCCTCAGAGTCGATAACAGCCGTTCTTCCGGCGAATTTCAGGGTTATCTCATTGAGTATATCAATATATGTGACCTGTCTTATCTTATCATTATTCATACTTAAACCTTCATTTCAGCTATTGATGATATGCCCCAGAGCAGAGGCAAAATTTGCGGTGTCATTCATCAGCATATGGTGGCCGCCGGATATCGGAACAATGCTTGCTGATGCGGTCGTAAAGCGCTGCCAGCCTTCGAGCGCATTCTTGTCAACGAAATCGTCGCTTTCACCGGCCATGACCTTTATCGGGCAGCTTATGGTAGTTCCCGTGAGGTCTGAGGACATATACTCTCTCAGCATTTTTCTGTCGCTGTCAAGTCGGAGCGCAAAGCTGTTGACCAGCCCGATAAGCTGTTCCAGGATGAATTCGTCGTCGCTACCGTCAGCAACCTCCGCAGCGGTGATATCTGACGTGTCGCCATCCCTGAGGCGTTTCAGATATATCTCAAGGTATCTTCTGCGGCAATCCTCAGCATTTTCAAGGAGCTCATCGCTGAAGAACTGTGAGAGCATAGCACGGAACTCAGGACTTTCCGCAGCCTCGGCACCCTCAGGACCGGCAAGCCTCTGGCTGTCCGGCGGTTCGCTTCCGTTGACAATAAGCATACATGGCATAGTCTGCTCCTTTTCGGCAAGCCTGCACACGGTCTCATAGCCTGTCACTGCGCCAATGCAGTACCCGAACAGAGCATAGCTCTCTCCCGCTTCAACACTCCCGGCGATCTCGGCGGCAAGCTTTTCGGAGATACTTCTGATATCAGGTGCTTCTGCCGGGATATCCAGCCCCTTCACCTGAATACTGTCAGGCATAGAAGCAGCCATAGTCACAAAAATATTTGCTCCCACACCGCCGGCGATGCAGAATAATTTCACACAGATCATCCTTTCGTTATATATAGCTAACAGATAATCAAAAATTATAGCAAACGTCAACGTGCTTGTCGTTTGCTATATGACTGTCTGCTGCATATTAGCTGATGCTAACCAAAAATAGATTATACCATTTCTCCTCATATTTGTCAATATGTTAGCATAAGAAAACATTTTTTCATACAGATTGTATACTAATTATAAAAAATTGCGACCTGTTTATGTGTATATAAACAACTCGTCCATTTCCATGATAAGGCTTTCGCAGCTCACTCGGATGATCGTCTGCGGCGAATCTGCACAGACAGAATAGGAGTAGCCCTCACCTCTGCCGGTGAATATGAACTTTCCCCCGAATCTAAGCCATTTTCCGTTATCTCCAAGCAGCGAGGTCCGGTTCATCTGGTAAGCTATCCCCTCACCGGAATACTTCCCGCAGCACTCTTTCCTCGTCCATATATCGGTAAACCGTTCGCAGCTGTCCTCCCGAGTTTCGATCTCTGCAAGCTCCTCATCGGTAAGCACAGCTCCGGCGATATCCCTGAAGCTTCTGACGGTCTCCTGTATATCGACTCCTGACGCTCCCTCAGTGATGCTGCACATCACTCCGGCGGAGCAGTGCGAAAGGCTAATCCCGAAGCTCTCACCGGCAACAGAAGGTTTTCCTCCCGGAGCAGTCACAAGCTCCGGCGGTGAGGTTATTCCCCGCTCAGCGAGAAGTCCGTACCTCAGCAGAAGATAGACAAGCTCGCTCAACCGCTTGTCCTTATAGAAACGGTAACGGTCGTACTTCTCGCGCCTCTGCCCGGACAGAAGCGGCAGTAGCCTCTCACCCTCCTCATAGGAAAATCCCTGTATATCATCGAATATGTATATCATCACAGGATAACGAGCCAGATGCTTGCCGCAACAGTGACCGCTGCAAGTCCGCATATTACGGGGATCAGGTTTTTCTTGACGAGCTCCCGCGGAGCAACTCCGCAGGCTGAGGCGACCGGTACAACGCTCCAGGGAATGAGTGTACCTCCGCCAACCCAGATTATAACTATCTGTCCGAGAGAAATGAGAAGCTTGACCTTTTCTTCAGAGAGCGAATAACCTCTTGTTATCTCGCCGATGACGGTAAGTCCCGCGAATCCCGATCCGTCAATGCTGTATATCACGCCAACAGCCGTCTGGAAAAATGCCAGCAGGAACTCCGGAAGCTTAACGTTGTCAACAAAAACATTCACAAAGTCGCCAATCATTCCGGGAGCTCCTTCGCCGAGAATGTATTCCGAGAAGCCCTGATTGCCAATCGAGAAGAATCCAATAATAACGAGCGCCGGAGCGAAAATCTCCATAGCCGAAGAAAAACCGCTTGTAATGAAGTCAGTTATCTTCTCCTCAGCCTCCTTTTTGTCAAAAGTGATAAAGCTTACCACGCCGGTGAGCAGCAGAGCAGTTCCCGCGATAAAGAAGGTTGCATCGTCTCCGGAAACGTCCCACACAAGCATTGCAGCTACATCAGCCGCAAAGCATACCGAGATCAGTATAAGTATGAGCTTGCCCTTAAACGGAGAAACCCTGCTTTCCTGCTTCGGCTCGTTTTGTACGGGCATGACCGGAACAATATGCCTGTCCTTTTTCATCAGTATCATTGCCGCAATTACTGTTGTGACGCCCATTATTGCCCACAGAGGAACAAGATAAGGAAGTATATCGCCGGTCTTGAAGCCTGCACCCTCAGCAACGACCGTTGGAACACCCTGTATAAAGAAGTCACCAGAAAGTGCGATGCCGTGGCCGAAAATGTTCATAGCTGAAGCGATATAAAGCGGGTTGAGCTTCATTTTTGCCGAAAGCGGAATGACAAACGCTGCAATAAGTGCGACCGCCGGTGAGGGCCAGAGCACAAACGAAACAAGCATCATGACCACGCCTGTCAGAAGAAAAGCACGGCGCGGTCCGATTCCGAGGTAAGAGTTTCCGGTAAACACAGCGGACATTGCGCCGGAGCTTTTTATTGCGCCGCCCAGCGCAAGTATAAGCGAGATACCGATGAATATAGGAAGAAGATCCTCAAATCCGGCAATTATAGCCCTGCAAAGTACCTGAACAGAGGAAATTAAATTTTTCGTGTATATAAGCGCAACGGAAAGTATTCCGACAATGCTTAGAAAAACGATCTCTTTCTGTTTGATAAGCCTGACAAAAAGCCAGATAGTGATGAACAAATAAACGTAATGTGCTGCGGTCAGATTTCCCATGATACTCTCCTTAATGTTAGTGTGCGATAACATATTTATAATAAAACTTCGATAAAAGCTTGTCAAGCATTATTTTTAGTTTTTGGTAAAAGCACACACAAAAAGCTTCCGATTTTAAAATTTACTATTATTATTTCAGCTTATTTCAATCATGAAGTTACACAAAGCTAACTTAGTAAGACTGAATAACGCTTATCAAAAAAACTGCCGCGCAAATAGCGTGACAGCCGTATCAATTATGCGAACGTGCCTTCCCGATTATACGACCGGGTAATTTTCACAAAAAACGTCTGAAATCAGACAAAAATAAAAAAGGAATAAAATACATTATTCCCTTTTCTTATAATGCTAATTTTGGTGGATAAAACCGCAGCATTGTCGAACACTTGCCGTACAGTGTAAAAATTGTTATGCTGTCAGTGTCGTGTTGTGTTTCTATCGCGCTTTTGACCGCATCTCTGCCGCACAGGAACTTGAGGATAGTCTTGAGAAGTCTGATAACGATAGCGCTGTCGATTTGGATTCGTTATGATAAAAAATAGATCCCCTCTGCTCCGGTTAAGGAACAAAGGGGATTTGAGGCTGTTATTGATGTACCAGCCAAATCTTGAATCTGATGCCTGACGAAAATGGAATTTATCAAGGCGCAAAAGTGAAGGAATACTGTCATATTGTGAGCTTTTGCAGCGCAGAGAAATTACATTTCTATCATTACCGGTATCGTGTCATCATTACATATAATAAATGATGCTTATGGTGTTCAAGTAGCCATAGGGCATGATCGTAACTCTGCTGAACTGATCGTTTTTGAGTTCACATCTTAACCATGCTTCGGTATCTTTGTTCTGTACGGCTTTGAGAGCTTCAGCAAGCGTTGTTTCACCGTCTCCGCGGTCAGTATAGCCGTTATCTATGAAATATCTGAAGACTTTTTCATATACAGGATATATTTTTTCGTAGTCATATCTTTCTTTGACGCCGGTATCAATAAACAGATTAGCTGAGATGAAATAGTCTTGTTTTACACCCGGAGCTTTGACAACGACGCAGGTACCAAAGTAAGCAGCATCTTCAAAGTCCGTTATGGAGATTTTCTCCTCTAATGCCCGGTCAACGACTGACGAATCTTTATCTGAAAATCTGCCGTTTCTGCCGAACTTGTCCGAGGTGGGATAGCTGGAGAATGTGAAACCGGCAGCCTCAAGGCCTTCAAAGTAGCTGTCGCAGATGCTCTCTCTGTCCTCAATGCTGTCAGCAGGTTTATTCAACTGTTCTGCCATTATTGTGCTGAAAGCATTTTCAATGTCAGCAAACGCCATGCTGCTGACGGCAGGCTCAGTTGTTTCTTCTGTAGCCGGTTCTGTTGTGGGTGTCGTTTCCGTTGCCGTGTTCTCAGCTTTAGTCTTTTTCACCTCAACGGCAGTTGAAGTAGCCTCCTCTGCCTTAGTAGTCGCTTCGGCAGAAGCTGGAATGTCTGCGACAGAAGATGAGCTGTCATTCTTGTTTCCGCAGCCAACGAGCGTAAGCATAGTTGCTGCAAGGGCGATCGTCATGTACTTTCTTATTTTCATTTTGTAATTTCCTCCGTTATGTTTCCTCGGTTTTTCTTTACGAAACAACAACAGTACCAATTATAACAAAAAGCGTCTGCGATTGCAAT
>CAMOXW010000229.1 GCA_946629405.1 uncultured Ruminococcus sp. | reverse complement strand
AAGAGACCCCGAGACAGGACGCATCGTCGTTATCGAGATAAACCCCAGAACTTCACGTTCTTCCGCACTTGCTTCCAAGGCAACAGGCTTCCCCATCGCTCTCGTTTCAGCTATGCTCGCCTGCGGTCGCACACTGCAGGATATCCCCTGCGGCAAGTACGGCACTCTTGACAAGTACGTTCCCGACGGAGATTATATAGTTATCAAGTTCGCTCGCTGGGCTTTCGAGAAGTTCAAGGGCGCAGAGGACAAGCTGGGCACTCAGATGAAAGCTGTCGGCGAGGTAATGAGCATCGGCAAGACCTACAAGGAGGCTTTCCAGAAGGCTATCCGCTCACTGGAGACAGGCAGATACGGTCTCGGCTTTGCAAAGAACTTCAACAGTATGTCCAAGGAGGAGCTCCTTTCAGAGCTTCGCTTCCCCACCAGCGAGAGACAGTTCGTTATGTATGAGGCTCTCCGCAAGGGCGCGACTGTTGACGAGCTCCACGACCTCACAAAGATAAAGAAATACTTCATCGAGCAGATGAAGGAGCTTGTTGACGAGGAGGAGCAGCTTCTCACCATGAAGGGCGCTGTTCCGGCAGAAAACGTGCTCAGGCAGGCTAAGCTCGACGGCTTCTCAGACCGCTACCTCAGCTCACTTCTCGAAGTTACCGAGGAGGAGATCAGAAATGCCCGCATCGGCTTCGGCATAAAGGAAGCATGGGAGGGCATTCATGTAAGCGGCACACCGAACGCGGCTTACTATTACTCCACCTACCACCTCGACGAGGACAAGAGCCCCGTCAGCACAGATAAGCCGAAGATAATGATACTCGGCGGCGGTCCTAACCGTATCGGTCAGGGCATCGAATTCGACTACTGCTGCGTTCACGCTGCACTTGCCCTGAAAAAGCTTGGCTTTGAGTCTATCATCGTAAACTGCAACCCCGAGACAGTTTCCACCGACTACGACACCTCAGATAAACTCTATTTCGAGCCGCTTACTCTCGAGGACGTTCTCGCTATACACGACAAGGAGAAGCCGGTCGGCGTTATTGCTCAGTTCGGCGGTCAGACTCCCCTCAACCTCGCAGGCGACCTTAAAAAATACGGCGTAAATATCCTCGGAACAACTCCCGAAACTATCGACCTCGCTGAGGATCGCGACCACTTCCGCGCTATGATGGACAAGCTCGGCATTCCTATGCCTGAGGCAGGAATGGCTGTAAACGTTGACGAGGCTATTGAGATCGCTAACCGCATCGGCTATCCTGTTATGGTTCGTCCTTCCTATGTTCTCGGCGGACGCGGAATGGAGATCGTTCACGATGACGATATGATGAGGGTCTATATGGCAGCCGCAGTAGGCGTTACACCCGACAGACCTATCCTCATCGACCGCTTCCTCAACCACGCTACTGAGTGTGAAGCTGACGCTATCTCGGACGGCACACACTGCTTCGTTCCCGCTGTTATGGAGCATATCGAGCTCGCAGGCGTACACTCCGGTGACTCCGCTTGCATCCTCCCCTCCATGAATCTCACCGAGAAGCAGGTCGCTACTATCAAGGAGTACACCAAGAAGATCGCTGTTGAAACGAACGTTTGCGGTCTTATGAATATGCAGTACGCTATCGAGGGCGACACGGTATACGTCCTTGAGGCTAATCCCCGTGCTTCAAGAACAGTTCCGCTCGTATCGAAGGTTTGCAGCATAAACATGGTGAGGATCGCTACCGATATCATCACATCGTCAATTACCGGCAGACCCTCACCTGTTCCGGAGCTCCATGACCGCCAGATCAACCACTACGGCGTTAAGGAAGCTGTATTCCCGTTCAATATGTTCCCGGAGGTCGATCCTGTCCTCGGACCTGAGATGCGTTCCACAGGTGAAGTTCTTGGTATCGCTCCCACATTCGGCGAGGCTTACTACAAGGCTCAGGAAGCTACTCAGACAAGACTTCCCGGCGGCGGAACAGTTCTCCTCAGCGTTTGTGACAGAGATAAGGCAGAGCTGCTCGATATCGCACACGCCTTCAATGATCTCGGCTTCAATATCCTTGCCACCGGCAAGAGCTACGAGATGATAAAGGAAGAAGGCATCCCCTGCAAGAAGATCTTCAAGCTCTATGAGGGACGTCCGAATATCGCCGACGAGATTGCAAACGGCGAAATACAGCTTATCATCAACACTCCCGCCGGCAAGACCAGCGTCCACGATGACAGCTATATCCGTAAGGCAGCTATCAAGCACCGCGTACCCTATATCACGACAATGGCCGCCGCAAAGGCAAGTGCAGAAGGTATCAAGGCTCACCGCGACAATAAGCACTTCGGCGTAAAGTCACTCCAGGCTCACCACAATGATATAAAGTAAAATAAGAAGCTCCCCGGTAAGGGGAGCTTCTTTTATGGGTTGTTGACTTTTTTTGGGGGACAGAGCTGTCGGTATCAGTAACGTTTTAAGCTTACCACCTTAGGGCGGAGCTATTATTGTAATATTCATAAATTGCTTCAGCATCCATATCATCTACGCCGTCGCCGGTATTGTAAAAATCTGCGTTGGCGAGTTGCTGTTTTGTCAGCGGATAGCTTACAGGATCTTTCAGCCACCTTTTCAGCACGATATAATCGGAAAGATCGACTATTCCGTCAAGATTCACGTCTCCGCACAAGTAAAGCTGCGGAGGTTCTGTTGCTACAGGCGCAGCAGTTGTCTGGATCGCAGTAACAGTAGTTGCCGGCTTAGCAGTTGTGTCAGCGGCTTTAGTAGTTGTTTTATCCGTAGTAGTTCTCGCAGCAGTAGTTGTTTTCTGTGAAGCAGTCACCTTTGCTGTAGTTGTATTTTTCGTTGTAGTAGCAGCCTTTGCAGTTGTCACGGGCGGCGCTGTCGTCACCTGAGATGAATTTTCGTCAGATGTTACCTCTGGCTGTGTATCATCGGCGGAAGTGGTGGTCTCGGTCTGCGTCACGGTATTGGTGACCCTCCTGACATTTCCCGCGGAGGCTTGCTCGACATGACTGGCAGAAGGCTCCTCATCGACCTCGTTCACTATCGCAGCTCCTTGACGTTGGCTGAATCCGGAATCCTTTTCCGACTCGGCGCAGGCTACCATTGTCGGGAAAAGTGCAAAGGAAATCGCAAGTGCTGCTAAACGATTCTTCATAGTTTTATCCCCTTTGAAGCAATTTTTTATCTGAGATATTATATCACTTATTTCCATGCTGATCGTTAATGATCAATGAACACCTACAAAAAAGGACGCCCAGACAGACGTCCTTAAATCTCAGACCGCTTCTTTTTTATCAGACTTGGCAGCCGACTTATCCGGCACGCTGACCTTCTCGATATCAGCGCCGAGCTCACGGAGCTTGCCCTCCATGCAGTCATAGCCGCGCTCAATGTGGAAAATATCCTCGATCTCGGTAATTCCCTGAGCCGCGAGCCCCGCGATAATAAGGGCTGCGCCGGCTCTGAGGTCGCAAGCCTTCACGGGAGCGCCCATAAGCTTACCTGTACCCTCGATGAGAGCGACTTTGCCGTTTACGGTGATATCAGCACCCATTCGTCTGAGCTCGTCCACATAGCGGAAGCGCTGCTCCCAGACGCCCTCAGTGACGATGCTTGTCCCCTCCGCAAGAGTGAGGAGAGTAGCTATCTGCGGCTGCATATCAGTCGGGAAACCGGGATGAGGAGTGGTCTTGACATTAGCCTTGACGAGCTTTCCATCGGACCATACTCTTATGCTGTCGTCAAACTGCTCGATATTCACGCCGATTTTCTCGAGCTTCTTTGTTATGGACTCAAGGTGCTTGGGGATAACGTTCTTGATGAGCACATCGCCCTTTGTAGCGGCGGCCGCGATCATGAATGTACCTGCCTCGATCTGGTCGGGGATAACGGCGTAGGTAGTGCCATGGAGCCTTTCAACGCCTCTGATCTTGATAACGTCGGTACCGGCG
Organism: uncultured Ruminococcus sp.; assembly: GCA_946629405.1. The sequence goes on along the minus strand of CAMOXW010000229.1, from coordinate 13,170 downwards.
CCCATGATATTTGCTCCCATTGAGTTGAGGAAGTTGGCAAGATCAACGACATGCGGCTCTTTAGCGGCATTTTCGATTATAGTGAGGCCCTCCGCCTTTACAGCGGCGAGCATAGCGTTCATAGTAGCTCCGACGGTAACGACGTCGAAGAAGATCTGGCTGCCTCTGAGGTGGTCGGCACGAAGGTCGATCATACCCTGACTGAGGGAATACTCAGCTCCGAGCGCAGAGAAAGCCTTGAGGTGCTGATCTATCGGGCGGTCGCCGAGAGGACATCCGCCGGGCATAGAAACTCTTGCCTTGTTGAATTTTCCCAGCAGGGCGCCGAGGAAATAGTACGAAGCACGCATTTTTCTTGCCGTTTCATAGGGTACACAGCACTTGTCGATACCTGTAGGGTCGATACGATAAGCGTCCTTGCCTGCGCTTTCGACAACTGCACCCATTTCCCGGAGGATACGGAGGCTGATGTTCACATCGCTTATAGAGGGAACATTTTCTACAACGCACGGCTCGTCTGACAAAATTACTGCCGGAAGGATCGCAACTGCGGCGTTCTTGGCACCGCTGATAGTGACCTCACCGCTGAGGCGTCTTCCGCCCTTGATAACAAATTTATCCAAACTTTTTCTCTCCTTAATTTTCAGGATTATTTATTTCTGCTCCTGAACTCTTTCTTTTGTCTATGCTGTGCGGCACGCACCGCGTAATTAAAGGCATTTGCCAACAGATCATTGTGCCTGAGCTTCACTGGAAGCATTGGAGGTATCCTCCTCAGACTGAGCTTCGCCCTCAGGCTCGGTCTCGTCTTCTGTCCCGGTCTGACCGGCTGCTTCAGTCTCGCCCTCTGAGCTTGTTTCGTCCTCGGACGCATCCTCGGATGAAGGTTCTTCCGCCGCAATGTAATCGGAAATGTACCATTTCATAGCTCTGCCGTCGTACTTCTCGACCTTCATGGACTCGATAACGACGTCGGTGAGAGGCTTGTCATTGGCGTCCGTAGGCACCTGCTGAAGCTTATAGACGATATCCAGACCGTCGAACACCTGTCCGAAAACTGTATATCCTCCGTCAAGCCACGGATATCCGCCCGCCTTGAGGTAAGCCTCCTTTGAAAACGAGGGGTAACTCGGGGCAAACTGTTCTTCAGTGAAGGTCTGACCAGTAACTATATAGAACTGGCTTCCATCGGTAGCAGTTGAACCGCTGTTGGCGTAAGCAACAGCTCCGCCGACGTGTATAAGGTGCGGATCAACTCCTCCGTCGAATTTAGCACCGTATATTGACTCGCCGCCTCTGCCTGTACCTGTGGGGTCTCCGCCCTGTATCATAAAGTTATTGATGATCCTGTGGAAGATTATTCCGTTGTAGTAGCCCTGTTCTGCGAGCGTTTTGAAGTTCTCGACGCCCTTTTCGGCGTATTCCGGGAAGAGCTTGATCCTGATATCGCCGTAATCCTTGACAGTGAGGACAATTACCTCCTCGCCATCCGCTGGTGGGGTAAAGTTCATGACCTCAACGTTGACAACCTCTGAACTGTCTGAGGCCGCAGATGTTGAAGCCTCTGTTGTCTGTGAAGCGTTTTCTGAAACGCTGATATTTTTTTCTCCGCATGAAGAAAGAGCTGCTGCCGCGAGCAGACTGCAAAGAGCTGCCGTTATAGCCTTTCTGAACATAAATTTCACTCCTCGGGATAAATATAGTGAAATCAAGTAGATCCTTATTTATTCAACCCACACATTATACTACAAAACGAGCGCAATGTAAATAGTCAGCAGATATTTTTGTAACAATCAGGCAAACCCGCCGACCTTTTGCACAATATTTATTGAAATGCACTATTTTTTCTCTGTGCTTTCCTGCTGACTGTCAGCGTGGTAGGTGTCGATCCTGACTGAAATTATCTTAACTTCCTCAACAGGCGTTTTAAACTCGCCGTTGCTCTGTGAATCAAGGGAAGCAAGTGCATCAACTACGTCAAAGCCCTCATATGTCTGACCAATGATGGTGAACTGCTGAGAAAAATTCGGGATGCCTCCCTTGCTTATAAAAGCCTCCGCAAGCTTAGGGCTCGCAGATTTTTCTCTTACATCCTGGGAAAACTCCTCGGTAAAGGCAACTGAATTGAGTATGCTGAACCGGCTTCCGCAGTAATAAGTACCGCCGCCGAAGATATACTGCTTCCAGTTTCTTTTGAACGAATTATTGAACATACAGACGGTGCCGCGGAAGGGCCAGAGATCCTGATCGAGCTCACGCTTGATATGCTCCTGATCGGAGGACTTGCTGACATTCAGGGAGCCGTCCCGGTTGGGAGCGCCCATGCTGGAAAAAGCGCCGTCCTGTGCGTCGTAAACATAGGTGCCGTCGTAGTAGCCGCTTTCCGCAAGAGTGATGAAATTGGCGACTGCGTTTGGAGAATACTCCGGATAGAGCCTGAATCTTACCTCACCGATAGTAGTATCGACAATGGCGATCTGGTCGCCATCCTGAGGCGGATCGAGCTGGACAAGTTTCATGGTGCTGACATCGATAGTGATAGCGCGGTTATTAAGCTCTCTGGTCTTGGTCAGCATCATCAGTGCGAGCGAAAAGCAGCCCATTATCAGGCAGATCAGGATGATATTCCTGACGAAATGATTTTTCTGGGTCATTAAAATATCCTTTGACCGCTCCGGCAATGGAGCGTTGATAAATATATCTTTGCATAAATTCCGATATATATACCTATTATATAATAAAACTATGGATTTGTCAATACATAATTTTACAAAGACTGCGGCAGAATTAAAAACAGCTTTCCCGCGCGGCAGGAATATGCAGACAAAATTTACAAACCGTAAAAATGAGACGCCCTCTTGCAGGGGCGTCCTTGATCATTTAAAATGCTTCTGTGATACCTTCAGCCGGTTCATGGCGCGGTTAAGCGCAGCCTGCGTCTGGTAATACTCCTTGATGCTCTGCTTCTGACGGAGCATTTCCTGTGCGCGTTCTCGTGCTTCCTCGGCTCGCTTTATATCAATTTCCTCCGGAAGCTCACAGTTATCCGCAAGAATAACTGCATACTCCTGCATGACCTGTATGAAGCCGCCTGAAATAGCGGCATAATGCCACACACCGTCCACCATGTATTTCAGCTCACCCGTGGGCAGCGTGGTCACAACAGGCTCATGCCCTGCCATGATGCCAACAAGTCCGTCTATCGCAGTGATAACGAGATGCTCGCAGTCACCTTTATAGAATACCCTGTCTGTCGCAATTATTTCAAGATGAAACGTTTTTGCCATAGCATATCACTCATCCTTGCCGATCTGTTTAGCCTTTGCGATAACGTCATCGATAGTACCCGCCATAAGGAACGCCGCCTCGGGGTACTTGTCCATATCACCGTTGATGATTGCAGTGAATCCCTCGATCGTGTCCTTGAGCGGGACGTACTTACCCTTAAGTCCGGTGAAGTTCTCGGCAACATTGAACGGCTGTGAGAGGAATTTCTGTATTTTTCTTGCACGGTATACCGCAAGCTTGTCCTGCTCGTCAAGCTCCTCCATGCCAAGGATAGCGATGATATCCTGCAATTCCTTGTACTTCTGGAGAAGCTCCTGAGTGCGGCGGGCGACGCTGTAGTGCTCCTCGCCGACGATCTCGGGTTCGAGTATACGCGAATTTGATTCAAGCGGGTCGACCGCGGGATAAATTCCCTGCTCGACTATCTTACGCGAAAGAACCGTTGTAGCATCAAGGTGAGCGAAAGTTATCGCCGGCGCGGGGTCAGTGAGGTCGTCCGCAGGAACATAAACCGCCTGAACCGACGTAATAGAGCCGTTTTTGGTTGAAGTGATACGCTCCTGGAGCTCACCGACTTCAGTGGCAAGGGTAGGCTGATAGCCAACGGCAGACGGCATACGTCCGAGAAGTGCCGAGACCTCCGAGCCTGCCTGAACGTAACGGAAGATATTGTCAATGAACAGGAGAACGTCCTTGTGCTCCCTGTCGCGGAAGTATTCCGCCATAGTAAGACCTGTCTGGGCAACTCTCATACGCGATCCGGGAGGCTCGTTCATCTGACCGAAAACAAGAGCGGTCTTGGAGATAACACCGGATTCCTGCATTTCGTTCCAGAGGTCATTGCCCTCACGGGAACGCTCTCCGACGCCGGTGAAGATGGAGTATCCGCCGTGCTCAGTAGCAATATTGCGGATAAGCTCCTGTATAAGGACGGTCTTGCCAACACCTGCGCCGCCGAAAAGACCTATTTTGCCACCCTTGGCATAAGGTGCGATGAGGTCTATTACCTTGATGCCGGTCTCGAGCACCTCAACAACAGGGCTCTGCTCCTGAAAGGTCGGAGCCTTACGGTGGATCTCCCATTTTTCGTCGGTATCTACATCGCCCTTCTTGTCGATAGGCTCGCCGAGAACGTTGAACATACGTCCGAGAGTAGCCTCGCCGACCGGTACCTTTATACAAGCGCCGGTAGCGTTGACCTCCATATTTTTTTGCAGACCCTCACTTGCAGCAAGCATGATGCACCGCACGATACGGTTGCCCATATGCTGAGCGACCTCCATAACGCGGTTTCTGCCGTCCACCTGAACGGTGAGGGCATCCCTTATCATCGGGAGCTTGCCGGTGGGGAATTCAACATCTATAACAGGTCCGATGACCTGGGTTATCCTGCCTTTTTCCATGTTTTTCTCCTTTTTAAGAGAACTTTGTAGGGGCGCGTTCCGTGCGCCCGAAGATTACGCCAAATCGGATGAAGATTGTGCATAGGCGCAAGCTGTGCGCCCGGATAATAATTGTGACGGTGCCCTGCTCACTGCTTACTGATTTGAGCCGCTCCGCCGCAGACCTCGGTGATCTCCTGGGTTATCGCAGCTTGGCGGGCGCGGTTATAAAGCAGGGAGAGCTCCTTTATCATGTCCTTGGCACTGTTCGTAGCGGCATCCATAGCAGTCATACGCGACTGCTGCTCACAGCAGAACGCCTCGACCATAGCGCCGTAGATAACGCCTTTTGCATAGTTCGGGATAAGATTAGCCATAACGACCTCTGGTGACGGCAGGAATGACGCTTTCGGCATTTTTTTCATCGTGCCGTCAGGAGCCTTTCCGAAGTGCCTGCGCTCAAACGGGAGAAGTCTCAGCTTTCTGGTCTCCTGAACGTTCGAGGTCACCATGTCAGTGTACAGGAGGTAAACCTCGTCAAGCTCGCCGTGCTCAAATTTTTCAAGGACGAGCTGGGCTATCTCCATTGCGCGGTAGAGCGTAGGATTCTGGGTAGTATACAGAAATTCGCTGTCAACGGAGCTTTTCCTGCGGTTCTGGAAGTAGATACGCCCGACCTGCCCCATGACAAAGAGCTGACAGTTGTCGAGATTGGTCTGCGCGGCAAGCTCCTGCTCGGCAAACCTGAGGATGTTGTGGTTATAACTGCCGCACAAGCCCTTGTCGGCAGTAATGACGATATAGCCCTTTTTACGGTTCTCCTCAGCGATACCGGAGCGGCGGTCAAAGTAGAACTGACGAGTATGCGGGGTATGCTCGAGGATACTGTCGATAGTCTCCTGCAATTTATAGAAGTAGGGTTCGGTGTCCTCGAGGGACTTGCGTGCCTTTTTGAGCTTTGACGAGGACATGAGGTACATAGCGTTCGTAATTTTGAGTATCTGTTTTATACTGCTTATACGCTCGCGTATTTCTCTTATATTAGCCATAGTTTATTCCTCGAAGGCAGTAACGATCCGCTCGATACGCTCAGCAAGGTCGTCCGTAAGGACCTTCTTTTCCTCTATTTCCTCAATGATATCCTGACCGTAGGTTCGGATGTAGCTCATGAGGTCATCGCGGTAGGAACGCAGCTCCTTCAGCGGTATGCCCTTGAACAGCTCATGCTGTGCGGCATAGAGAAGTATTACCTGCTCATAGTGCGGAAGCGGATTGTAAAGCGGCTGCTTTAGCAGCTCGGTAAGCATATGGCCGTGGTCGAGCAGCTCCGTGGTGGACTGGTCGAGCTCTGAGGAGAACTGGGTGAATATCTCCATTTCCTTGAACTGTGCAAGGTCGATACGGAGGTTTCCGGCAGCCTTCTTCATAGCCTTTGTCTGGGCAGCACCGCCTACACGCGATACGGAAAGTCCGTAGTTCACGGCAGGTCTGAGGCCGGAGTTGAACAGCTCACTCTCAAGGAATATCTGACCATCGGTTATGGATATGACGTTTGTCGGGATATAAGCCGAAATATCGCCCGCAAGGGTCTCTATTATCGGCAAAGCTGTCAGCGAACCTCCGCCGTGCTCATCGTCAAGACGGCTTGAACGCTCGAGAAGTCTCGAATGGAGGTAGAAAACGTCGCCGGGATAAGCCTCACGTCCGGGCGGACGGTGGAGCAGCAGCGACATTGCACGGTAGGCAACAGCGTGCTTTGAGAGGTCATCATAAACAATGAGGACATCCCTGCCCTTTGACATGAAATATTCAGCCATAGCCGTGCCTGAATAGGGTGCGATATACTGGAACGGAGCGGGGTCGCTCGCGGAGGCGCACACAACTACGGAATAGTCCATAGCGCCATACTTTTTGAGAGTATTCACGACCTGAGCGACGGTCGAGGACTTCTGACCGATAGCAACGTATATGCAGATAACATCCTTGTCCTTCTGGTTGATAATAGTATCAAGGGCAATTGAGGTCTTGCCGGTCTGACGGTCGCCGATTATGAGCTCACGCTGACCTCTGCCTATCGGGAACATTGAGTCTATCGCAAGTATACCTGTCTGGAGCGGCACGTTTACAGGCTTACGCTCGATAACGCCGGGAGCCTCGCGCTCAATGGGGAAGTAGTCATCCGCCTTTATAGAACCGAGGCCGTCAATAGGAGCACCGAGTGCGTCAACAACTCTGCCGAGAAGCTCATCGCTCACGCCGACACCGGCGCGCTTGCCTGTACGGATAACGGACGAGCCCTCTGTAAGGCCGTGGTCGTCGCCGAGAAGGACGACACCGATAGAATTTTCCTCAAGGTTCTGGACGATGCCGCGTATTCCTGTCTCAAACTCGACGAGCTCGCCGTACATTACAGAGTTCATGCCGCGTACAGCCGCGATACCGTCGCCGATACGGGTGATGAAGCCTGTCTCGGTGGCGCCGGACTTTATATCGAAGTCCCTGACCTCCGTTCTTAGTACGGAGATGATATCGCCGGAGCCGGAAGAACTTTCACCGTCCCTTTCTGCAAGCTCTGCAGCCTTGCCGTGGAGTGTCTCCCGGAGAGCGCGAAGGCTTGTGCGGTAGCTCTTGTCGTACTCGATATCGCCGGCATTGAGGATAAAGCCTCCGATGATATCGGGGTCGCGGATATATTCGATAGAAACGTCGTTCTTGCCGAATTTTTCGATTATAAACTTTCTCAGGTCAGCCTGCTGGAGCTCTGTAAGGGGGGTGACATAGCGGACGCTTGCGCGGATGCTGCCCTCCTGCTCTATCAGAAAGTCGGTATAGAGCTCGATAAGCTCAGGGAGCTTGTCAACGATGCCTCCGCGGACTGCGCTCATTATGTGCTTCTGCATACTCTCCGGGAAGAGCTTTGCGATGACCGCACGCTTTTCCTCATGTGTGACAAGTGGATTGCCGAGGGTCTCGGAGACATCGCCGCACGAACCGAGCACAGCGGCTGTCTCGTCAATATCGGCCTGTGGTATCTTAGCTTCCTTCAGCTCATCAAGGAGCTGTTTTTCCTTTTCATTCACTTGCCGACTCCCTCCTCTTCCCTGAGGAATTTGTCAACGAGGCGGCGGTTCTTCTCATCGTCAACGTTCTCTCCGATTATCCTTGAAGCAGCCTCGACCGCAAGATCAGCGATCTGGGTCTGAGCCTGTGCGAGCACGCGCTTGCGTTCGTTTTCGATAGATTTTCCGGCATCGGCGATGATACGGTCAGCCTCCTCCTGTGAGCGGCTTATCATAGCAGCGCGCTCGGTCTCGGCGGCCTCATGAGCCTTGTCGATGATCTTCTGAGCCTCCTCCTTAGCGGAAACGAGCTCAGAGTCGTACTGTTCTTTAAGCTGTTCAGCCTCCTCGCGGGTGCGCTTGGCTGAATCGAGCTCGTCCTGCACCATCTGGGTGCGCTTCTCCATCATTTTCCTGATCGGCTTGAACAGGAATATCTTCATAAGTATCAGCAGCAGGATAAGGTTTATGCCTGCCCAGATGAAATTCCATATATCAATATCCAGCATAAGTCTTCCTCCTGTTCTTGTATAAAATAAGAATGCTCCCGAACGCACTTCTCAGCAGAGATGTCCTGGGAGCAATTTCTGCGTTATTTAAGGAACAGGATTATAAGGAGCGCGATAACGAAGCCGTAGATAGCCGTAGCCTCCGCGAGCGCACATCCGAGAAGGAGAGCCTTGTTTATGTCGCCCTTTGCCTCAGGCTGACGTGCAATAGCTTCCGCAGCCTTTGAAGTTGCAATACCTATACCTATACCTGCGCCTGCACCGGTAAGAACAGCGATACCTGCGCCTAATGCGATCATTCCCATATTAATATACCTCCAGATAATTTACTACTCCTCCTCCATCGCTTCCGACATGAAAAGCGAGGTGAGGAAAACGAATACATAAGCCTGTATACAGCCGTCAAATACATCGAAGTAGAAGCTGAACACCAGCGGCAGTCCGACCGGAACTATGAGCTTTATGAGCTCCATGATAACGAAAGCGCCGAGGACGTTTCCGAAAAGTCGCATACAAAGCGAAAGCGGCTTTATAACGAGCTCCAGAATGTTCAGCGGGAGCATGAAAGCCATAGGCTCGCGGAATCCCCGCAGCCATTTTCTCACGCCTTTTTCGCGTATCCCGCTGTACTGTATAAGCAGTATAGCGAAGACTGCGAGCGTAGCGGTAACGCCGAGATCCTTTGTCGGAGGTCTGAGACCGACAAGACCGATGACGTTGGATATGCCGATGTAAAGCAGCAGCGTCTCCAGCACCGGCAGATATTTCCTGCCGTTTTTCCCCAGTATTTCGAGGAAAAAGTTATCCATCCAGAGCACGAAACTCTCGACGAGGCACTGGAAGCCGGTGGGTACTACCTTCATCCTTTTGGTGAAGATAATCGAGCCGATGACGAGGATCCCCATGATGAACCAGGTCATCACGCATGATTCAGGCACCGGTATGCCGCCGAAGATCGGTATAGTAAAGCTTGTCCGGCATTCAAGCTCCTCCATGAGCTTGTCTGCAAGATCGCCCATTATCAGATCACCTTCCTTCTTTTGCAGAAACGGGACAGTTCCGGTTTCCGCGGTGGATATCAACTAACTATAATAATATAACAATTCTCGCGTAAAGTCAAGTGTTTACTGTCATTTTTAACATATCAGCCAATAAAAATTCGTATATAATGCTATGTCGTTCAGGTGACAGCTTTCATCAGCCGCCGTTCTCCCCGGCAAGCCTCAGGGCATTGCTCAGACGTTCGATAGTGCCGGAATTGAGCTTCTCCGAGAGCCTTACCCTGTCGAGCTCCTTCTTGAACGCAGAGAGCTCCTCTGCGATCTTCCTCATTATCTCCTCATTATGCACCTGCTTTGACTCCAGGTCGCTGATACGCTTCCCGAGCTCATCAAGCACGGAAGCAAACAGCTCATTGGCTTCATTCTGATTTTCGCCGAACTCTGTCAGCTTTGCCGGAGCCTTCAGGGCACTTATTTTCTCATGGCCCCTGAAGGTCAGCAATTTGTCCTTCTCAATCATTGTACATCCTTTCAGAACGTTCAGTCCCTGATGCGGGTGAATTTCATTTCGCCGGCTGCTGCGCTCAGAGTCAGCGTGTCGCCGTCAAGTGTATACGGCACATCTTTATCGTATATCGTGACAGTCTCGTCATCGTTGACCTTTCCGAACGGAACCTCGGCAAGCGCGGAAAGTCCCTCCGCTGAAATATCAAAATATATATTTATATCCGAGCCGTCGAAGGTGTCCTCGCCGCCAGCCTCGGAGGAACGCTTGTCGTAGCCATTTGAGATGGCATCATATGTCGCGCTTTCCTCAAGGATATATTTCCCGTAGAAAACGCTTCCGTCGTTGGGTTCAAGCCTCCGCAGCGTTAGGTCATTATCGGAAAATGCGTGAAGGACGTAAGTCTCACCGTCGTAGTCGAAGGTATCGCTGCCGCACTCCCTGCCCTGAAAGGTAAGGGAGCCGTCCTCGTTGAACTGCATGGAGCCTCCAAAAACAGAGCTGCCCATATCTGAGCACGCCAGTATATCGCCGTCTTCCTCTATAGTCATATCAAATTTGTCGGAAGTCCAGCTTCCGGTCAGCGATTTTTCAGCAGCGGATTCCGAGCTGCCGCTTCCGCACGAAACAAGCAGCGCGCCAGCAGCAGCAATGCTGCACAAAAGAGCGATGGATCCTTTCATTTTTCCTTTCTCCAGTATTCCAGTGTATCACCTATGGTCTGCTCCATAGTTATCTCAGCCTGCCAGCCGGTATCCTCGCGGATAAGCGAAACATCCGGTTCGATGAGCGGAATGTCAGAAGCCCTCATACGAGCAGGGTCACGCTCAGTCCTGATATCAGTCCTTGCCATGCCGAGAGCGGTGTCGAGGATGTACTGTATCTCAACAGCCTTTCCCCGCCCGACGTTATACACCCTTCCGGAAACGCCGTTGGTGCCGAGCAGCCTGTAGGCTCTCACCACATCGCGGACATCTGTGAAGTCGCGCTTTGCAGAGAGATTGCCGACCCTTATGACCGGCTCGCGCAGTCCGGCCTCAGCCTCGGCTATCTGGCGGCAGAAATCTGATATCACGAAGATATCCGCCTGCCCCGGACCAGAGTGGTTGAATGCCCGTACCATTACGATATCCATTTTGTATGCGCGGGCGTAGATCTCCCCGAGCATCCCCTGACAAGCCTTTGTAGCCGCGTAGATATTGCCCGGATGAAGCGGCTCGTCCTCGCTGAGAGGACACGCGCCATCACGGATGAAGCCGTATTCCTCGCCCGAGCCGATGAGGACAGTCCTTGCCCTTCCGTATTCCCGGACAGCTTCAAGCACATTTATCGTGCCCACAACGTTTATCTCAGCCGTGAGCTGCGGACGCTTCCACGATACTGCAACCGAGCTCTGTGCGGCAAGATGGTACACGACGTCGGGGCAGGTCTTTTCAAGAACTTCCCCAACAGCGCCGCTTTTCAGTATATCCAGCTTTACAGTATCACAGCCGGTTATCTTTTCCTCCGGCAAGCAGGTCGCGCAGACCTCCCAGCCGCTGCTCAGGAGCTCACGGATAAGATAGCCTCCGACAAATCCCGCTCCGCCGATGATAAGTGCCCGCATATTTCACCTCAGAGCTTTCCGGAGAGAACTCCGCAAAGCCTTTCTATAATTAATTTTTCGTTAAAAACCTTATCGACGCGCTCCGCAGCAGCCTTTCCCATCTCCTCACGCAGCTCCCTGTCGTCGGCAAGCCTGTTTATGGCAAAGCACAAGGCATCCGTGTCCGATGGAGGCACTGTCATGCCGGTATCGCCGTGAATGCTGACATAAGGCACTCCCGAGGGCAGAGCGGTATTGATGACCGGCTTGCCGTAGACCATAGCCTCAAGCTGGACTATGCCGAAAGCCTCACTGCGTTCAACTGAGGGCAGAACAAAGATGTCACAGTCCGCGAAGGCTCTGCGCAGCTCCTTCTGCGGGAGAAAGCCCAGAAAATGTACTCTGTCCTCCATACCGTAATGCTTCACCCTTGCCTTCATTTCGGATTCAAGCGCACCCGCGCCGGATATGAAAAGCTCACATCCGGTCACGCCCCTGAAAGCCTCGATAAGTACGTCAATGCCCTTGTAATAGACGAGTCTCCCGCTGAACAGCACCTTGACGCTGCCGACGTAGGTACACTTATCCTCAAGGAAGTCTCCGGGTCTTACGCACCTGTACTCCTCCGGAACGATGCCGTATGGCAGGACAGTGCATTTTTCCCAGAATTCCGGGAGATACTCCGAGCCAATGATATGTCCTTCCGTAGCTACAAGTATCCGGTCTGCGCGCCTGAGCAGCTTATACATCAACGGCTTGTAGAGCTTCATGAGCTTTTTCTGCTTGACGATATCGCTGTGCCATGACACTATGACCTTTCCCTTGAAGCCGGAAAGCAGCAGGGCAGCGTCTGCAAGCGGGAACGGCACATGGATATGCACGACATCGGATTTTGCTGCCATTTCCCGGAATTTACGGATAAACTGCATCGAGAGCGGACATGAGAAATACGTTCCCATGCTTCCGCAGCGGGTCACGTCAACTCCGTTGATCTTCTCCCGTCGCATACCGCCTCTGTCGTCGCGGCAGACGAGTACCTTCACCGAAAAGCCCTCAGTTTTTCCGAGCTCCTCGGCGTACTGGCGGATGATCGTTTCAATACCGCCTATATGCGGATAATAAGCCTTATTGACTTCAAGAATCCTCAGCCTGCCGTCCACGGCAAAAGCCCCCTCTCGTTACAGTATTTCGTTATATATCTTATACAGCTCTTTTGCTGAATTTTCCCATGAAAAGCCTTCTGCTCTTTCAAGTCCGCGCTCTGACAGTTCCTTCCGGAGCTTTTCATCGGCGTAGAGTCTGTAAAGTCCCTGAGCTATGCTCTTTACGGAATAAGCGTCGCATATCACCGCACAGTCACCCGTTACCTCCGGCAGCGAAGCCTCACCCGAGGCAAGCACCGGTACTCCGCAGGCCATAGCCTCCAAAGGCGGCATACCGAAGCCTTCATACAGCGAGGGGAAAACGAATGCCAGTGCCCCGCACATAAGCGGATTCATGTCCTCCGAGGGGACGTATCTGGTGAATATAACCTTGTCCTGCAAGCCCAGACGTTCGACCCTTGCGAATATCCCGTCATACAGCCAGCCCTTGCCTCCTGCAAGGACGAGCTTCGGCGAGCGCTCCCCGAGCTTGCGGACGAGCGCAGCATAGGCACTTATGAGCCTTTCGAGGTTTTTCCGCGGCTCGATAGTTCCGAGGTACAGGAAGTAGTCACCCTCGATGCCAAGCGAGGCTTTGACCTCCGGGATGCGTTCCGGCTCGGTGCAGGGGTGGAATTTTTGCAGGTCAACTCCGCATGGCACGACCCTTATTTTTTCTTCATGCTGCGGAAAATATTT
>CAMOXW010000228.1 GCA_946629405.1 uncultured Ruminococcus sp. | reverse complement strand
GTGCACAATTTCTTCTTGGAATTCTCCGTCTGTTGTGGGGTTAAGTTTTTTTTGGACTGTATTTTTTATTGTGAGGAATCCACCGGCGGAATCAATGAGTCCAAAATCTTCCTGAAAAAAATGATCCCCGCCGTTTGCAAGCGAAAGCGCTATAACTGCCGCAAATGTCCATAGAGTGAACCGTACATCGACCTTTCTGTCAAGAAATCTCACAAAGAACCTGCCGCACATAATTATCAGAAGCGGTATCAGCGGTATGAACGCCTTTCCGTCAACGTACATCGTGCCGTTGAAAAGATATGCTACGACCGGGAAAAGCACGCTCACAGCAAATATCCCCGCCAGGAACCGCTCAGACCGGCTACCTCGGCGAAGCAGCGATATTATCGACAGCGGCGCTATACAGGTCAGTCCGGCGGAATATGCTGTGTACAGCAGTACGCTTATATTGAGCGTCGGTGTAACAAGGCTCGCAAGCGGAACATCTACCGAGGTCGCAGCCCTGCCATGTACTATTGCTGCCAGCGACGGGAGCCAGTACCTTGCTGCACATACACATCCCATGAACGCGAAAAGTACCTTCCTCCATATCCGCGAGACTATCTCACCTGCACGCATTTTTTGATCTGTTTCAAAGCAGTTAAAGATCATATACATCCCTACTGCCGCAAACGAACCTACGCTGTAATAATAGCTCGTACACATCGTAAGATACGTCAGAAGCGATATCCCGGCAAGGCTCAGGACACTGTCCTTTGCCCTGACCGCAAACAGCAGCGCAAGCAGGAACGGATAGTAGTTCACAAACATAATATGTCTGTGACTGTGGAAGATCATAGGCCCGGCAAATATGAACATCAGTGCCAGTACAAGCGGCAATCCTCCGCTGAAATGCTTCTTGAACAGATAATAGCACATTACCGCGGATACAAGCACTCCGCATATACTTATAAACTGTATGTACAACGCCATTGTGACGTGCGGCATGAAATACGCAGGAAGATACAGCGGATTTGCTATCCCATAGTACGCAAGATCATAGATATTCTGCCCTGCCCCGAGCTGAAAAGCAAAATCCGGATACTTGTCACCTGTGTCAAAATACCTTGTACGCAGATACTCAGGTATCGCAAAATGCTGACTGTTCCAATCCATGACAGAACCCCATACTCCGCCGCGGTTGATCATCAGCATATCGAAAGAAAATATAAACGCAAACGCAGCAAACAGCAGCAGCACCGAAAACCGGTCCGGATGCCTGCTGTAAGCCCCCCTAATCTTCTTTATCATTAATCCCTTGATCCCTCTCTGTGTGTCAGAGCTTTGTCTGTCATTTCAGCTCTGCCACGGTAACTCCGTCCTCGCCCTCGCCATAGACTCCGAGCCTGAACGTTTTTACCGACGGATGACTTTTCAGGCGCCTGTGGACAGCCTGACGAAGAAGTCCTGTTCCCTTTCCGTGTATGATCGTGACAGTCGATATATTTGACATCACCGCCTGATCTATGAACTGGTCGAGCTGATATACACCGTCGTCGCAGGCACAGCCTCTTATGTCAAGCTCCATTTTTCCGCGGCGTTCAGCCTTTACCCCGACCTTGTTCATCTTTCTGCCGGGCTTTACGGACTTATTGCCGACCGTGACCTTTTCCGGCTCCTCAAGTCTCAGGCGGGATATGTTCATTTTGGTTTTCATAACGCCCATCTGGACGTAAACAAAATCGCTTCCGTCCGGTTCTCCGGAGACTATGCCCTTGCGCTGGAGATCGACAACATATACCGTATCTCCTCTGCGAAGCTTCCTCGGCAGCTTATAATCAGCGTTCGGGTCGCGCTTTTCTACCGGATCAGCCGCGTCGTACATCTTGTTGAAGCTCTGCTTTGTACGGGATTTCATACTGGAAACGTTCTCGCTGAAATCCTTCCTGTCCTTCTCCTTGCGCAGCCTTTCGAGCTCGTCAAGAAGCTCGTTCGATGCAGCCTTTGTCTGCTCGATTATTGTCATTGCACGCTGCCGTGCCTTTTCGAGCTCGTCAGCCCTGAGCTTTTCAAGCTGCTCACGCTCCCTTCGCAGAGCCTCCTCATGCTCCGCTATCTCAGCGCGAAGCCGGGATATCTCATCGCTCTGCCGTTCAGCGGCTATGCGCGAAGCTTCAAGCTTTCCTATGACCTCCTCAAGGCGGGTATTGGCCTCACTTACCCTTGTTTTCGCGTCCTCAATTATGGACTTAGGCATTCCAAGGCTCTCCGAAATAGCGAAAGCGTTGGACTTTCCCGGAGAACCGACGATAAGCCTGTAGGTGGGACGCAGTGTTTCTATATCGAATTCACAGGAGGCATTCTCCACACCTTCGCTGTTGATCGCAAAGACCTTCAGTTCCTGATAATGCGTTGTTACCATGATCTTTGCACCGCTTGCCATAAGCTTTCGTATTATAGATACCGCAAGCGCTGCACCCTCTACCGGGTCAGTGCCTGAACCAAGCTCATCGAGCAGTACAAGTGAACTTTC
>CAMOXW010000227.1 GCA_946629405.1 uncultured Ruminococcus sp. | reverse complement strand
TGCGATGAGAATGTAGAAAGATTCTGCTCAATACTCTGGCTGTCGCCGATATCCGCAAGTATATGGCGGAATATCGAAATACGGCTGCCGTCCGCAACTGGTATCAGAAGCCCGCACATCGTCATTGCACTGAGAAGTCCTGCGGTTTTCAGGGCAACTGTCTTACCGCCGGTATTCGGACCGGTTATTATAAGCGTCTGGTATTCCTCTCCGAGAGAAAGCTCGACCGGGACTGCCTTTTTCTGGTCAATAAGCGGATGACGTGCTTTTTTCAGGTGCATACTTCCGTCGTCAGTGATCTCGGGCAGCGAGCATTTCAGCTTTGACGCAAGATTCGACTTTGCAAAATAAAGGTTAAGCTCAGTGCAGATGCGGTAATCCTCACAGAGAATATCTGCATATCCCCCGCAGTCCTCGCAAAGCTCGCGTATGATACGCTCTATCTCCTCCTGCTCCTTGCCCTCGAGCAGACGGATATCATTATTCGCCTCAACTATTGCCATTGGCTCAATGAAAAGAGTCTGCCCTGTCGCAGAGGTATCGTGGATAAGTCCAGCGACCTGACTGCGGTATTCAGCCTTTACCGGGAGCACGAACCTTCCGTCGCGGATAGTGACATTGCTCTCCTGCAGATACTGCTGTGTGGTCTTGTTCTTTATCATCTTGTCAAGCGTTTCGCGCAGCTGCATACCGGCGCGGTTTATCTTCCGGCGGATCGCGGCGAGCTCAGGGCTTGCCGCATCGGATATCTCGGTCTCTGAGATTATCGAGCGCTCCAGCTTTTCAAGGAGCCAGTCATTCGGCATGAGCCTTGAAAAAAGGTAGTCGAGCTCTGTTTCAACGTTCTCACACCTGCTGTACCAGTCAGCAAGTCCCTTTATCTGCCGAAGCATCGCGGCAATGTCCATAAGGTCACGCAGAGATATCACCGCTCCGGATCTCGCACGCGCTGCAGATGAACATATATCGCGGAAATTGCTGAATGGCGGCGTTCCGTACTGCACTGAAAGGCTGAAAGCCTGCGAGGTCTTGAGGCACTCCCTCCTTACCGAAGCAAGGTCAGTGTCCGGACGCAGCGCAAGCGCCATCCGTCTTGTTTCATCGTTTGAGGTCAGCTCCGCGAGCATTTCAAGTATTTTATCAAGCTCAAGTGTTTTCAGATATTTATCCATATATTCCTTTCTCAGCGGAATTTTTCAAGTCTGTAATGTCCTTCTTCATCCGGAGAATCTACGCCGTTTTTGTAGCCGTAGCCCATTTTTATGTAGAATCCGACAGCGGTCTTTTAGGCAGGTATCTCTATACGCCGTGCGCGCAGGAAGAATTCGTCCTGTTCAAGAGCTCCGATAATGCTCCTGCCGATGCCCTTCCCCTGACAGTCAGGCTCCACAAATACAGTAAAAAGGCAGCTCTCGTCTGTCCTGTCCCAGTACGGGCCGATAGAGCCGCAGCCGACTATCCTTCCGCCGTCAGCAGCAACATAGCTGTGCATCCAGCTTGTTCTGCCGATGAGCGTTTCCGGGCTTAAATAGTTTATCGTCTGTTCGATCACCTCCGCCGGATAGTCTTTGATATTCGATATCCGCAAAGTCCTTGCAATAAGCGCCGAGACCTCTGCGGCGTCATTTTCATTGAAGTGTCTGATCTCCATAGCTTTTCTCAGTTTCCGGGCAGAAGCCCTTTATAAAATCCAAGCGTTACAAATTCCTTTTCAAGGTGACAGATCAGATAAGCCTCCGCAAAATCCGAGAGCTCAGACTGCACTTTATCTGACACGCGGAAATTGAAAGTCCTCTTAAAATCTGTCAGGACGATATGCCTTACAGCCTCGAGCGTACCCTTGCAGACATTCCTGTAGTCCTCAGAGTCCTCATCACCTTCAAAGCAGTCTGAGCAGTAAAAGCTTCCGTCGTCCACGCAGAAAAAAAGCTCCTCCGGCTCAAACGCTCCGCAGGAGCGGCACATGATAATATCAGGCATAAATCCTATCTCTGACATTAGTCTCAGCTCGAACAGCGCTTTCAGGAAAGCTTCGCTTCGTCTGCCGTTTTCAAGGAAATACAGGCAGTTGAGAAAAAGCCGCAGAACGTCGATCGACTGCGACTCACGATAGATACAATCGCTTATAACCTCGGAAAAATACGAAGCGAGCGCAAACTTCGTCAGCGAGCTTCGCAGGCCGTAAAAAATATGTATAGGTTCGGCGCTGTTGAAGTAGAGCCTTTCTCCGCGCATCTCCAGACAGAACCGCGAATACGCGAAAAGCTGGGAAGCACTCCCCGATTTACCGGAGGTCTTCCGCGCCCCCCTGACATATACCTCAATAACGCCGCTTTCCCTTGTCAGCAGGTCAATGAACTTATCCTGCTCTCCGACAGGACGTTCACGGATAACGATCCCTTCTGATATTATCATAATTCCCGTCCTTAGCCGCTGAATAGCGCAGATAGTCCTCTATTGACCCGCTCTCAGCAAATTTGTCCCAAAGTATATCTTCACTCATAACGCACCTCCGCAGACGCGCTTTACAGCGCTGATACTATTATCTGCGAAAATGTGCGGATTATTTATCTGACAGTCCGAAATTACGGATGATGCCCTCGCGGTTGCGCCAGTCCTCCTTGACCTTCACCCAGCATTTAAGGTTGACCTTGATCTGGAAAAAGTCCTCGAGCTCGATACGCGCTGCGGTAGATGCCTTTTTGAGCATAGCTCCGCCCTTTCCGATGACGATACCCTTGTGGGACTCCTTCTCGCAGTAAATAACTGCCGAAATATCGAGGATATCCTTGTCGTCGCGTTCGGACATCTCCTCAACTCCCACCGCTATGCCGTGCGGTACCTCGTCCTCGAGCAGCATGAGGAGCTTCTCGCGTATCATCTCGGCAGCCAGTACCTTTTCAGGCTGGTCGGTTATCATATCATCCGGGAAGAAGTGCGGTGACTCCTCCGCAAGCTTTATTATCTCGTCAATAACTATGTCAATGCCATTGTTCTCAGTGACGCTGACCGGCACTACCGCCTGAAATTCAGCCTTTGAACTGAGGTCAGCGATCAGCGGGACAAGAGCGTTCTTGTCCCTGAGCAGGTCTATCTTGTTAAGAACAAGTATCACCGGCATTTTTGAGTCATTCATCGACTTCAGCAGCGCAAGCTCCTGATCGTTTATCTTCTTTGTGCAGTCCTGCATGAAGATAACCGCGTCAATATCGCTCACTGACTCCTTTACAGTGTTCAGCATATGCTCGCTGAGCTTGTTCACAGGCTTGTGCAGACCCGGAGTGTCAAAGAAAACGAGCTGTACATCATCAATGCTCCGTATTCCCGTGATACGGGTGCGGGTAGTCTGGGGCTTGCTGCTTACAGAGGCGATCTTCTCACCGATTATAGCGTTGAGCAGCGAAGATTTTCCGGCGTTGGTACGTCCGGCAATTGTCACAAATGCAGTCCTCGGCATCAGTTTTTTTCTCCGTTCACAACGAATGTCACATCGCGGGAGATACCGAGCTTTTCAAGAACGGACTCCTCCTTTTCGCGCATGATCCGCTGGTCGAGCTGGCTTGTCTCGTGGTCGTATCCAAGAAGGTGGAGCATGGAGTGTACAGTCAGGAAGCCAACCTCCCTCTCGAGGGAGTGACCGTAGTTCTGAGCCTGCTTAACAGCAGTTTCAAGCGATATAACAACATCGCCAAGCTGTACCGCACCCGTCTCGGGATTAACCTCGACAGTTCCGTCCTCACTTGTGAGCGGGAACGAAAGAACGTCAGTAACACTGTCCTTGTTCCTGTAGATCTTGTTGAGCTCCCTGATCTCCTTGTTGCTCACGAACGAAACGCTTACCTCTGCGTCCCTGCCGAATTTCTCAGTGGTAAGGACAGCCTGGCAGCATCTTCTGATGAGCAGTCTTATGCCTACCGGCACCTTTACCTCTGTCTGATTGTTCTTGACGTAAACCTTGAGTTTAGCCATTGTTTTTAATTCTCCCTTCACTGAATTTTTCGTATGCTTTTATAATATCCTGTACAAGTCTGTGTCTGACGACATCCTTTTCCGAGAAGCGGTGGATGCCGATATCCTCTATCCCACGCAGAACCTTCAGCGCTTCGACAAGTCCTGATTTTCTGGTATCAGGCAGGTCGATCTGCGTTATATCGCCGGTTATGACCATCCTGCTGTCATTTCCGAGGCGAGTGAGGAACATTTTTATCTGCTCCGAGGTAGTGTTCTGAGCCTCATCGAGGATTATGAACGCCTCATCGAGTGTTCTTCCTCTCATATAGGCAAGAGGCGCGACCTCGATGATCCCCTTCTCCATATATCTTGCGAAGCTCTCTGCTCCGAACATATCGAACAGCGCGTCATACAGCGGTCTGAGGTAAGGATCCACCTTGTCCTGAAGATCACCCGGAAGGAATCCGAGCTTCTCGCCTGCTTCGACTGCGGGACGGGTCAGGATTATCTTCTTGACCTTGTGCTCACGGAAAGCTTTTACTGCCATTGCGACCGCAAGATATGTCTTTCCGGTACCCGCAGGACCAATTCCGAGGACGATAGTATTATCCTTGATCGTATCAACATATCGTTTCTGTCCGACAGTCCTCGCGCGGAGGATCCTGCCGGATGCTGTAACGCATATACCGTCATTTCCGAGCTCCTCAAGCTCCTGTTCAGCGCCTTCTGCGACCATTGAAGTCACATAGCGGACGGTCTGACTGCTGAGAGCGTGTCCCTTCTTGCTTATAACAAGCAGAGCGCGGACTGCTCTTGCAGCCTCCTCAACATTCTTTTCGTCGCCGATAAGCTTAATGCCTCCGTCGCGGCTTACCATATCGACGCCGTATTCTTTTTTTATACGCCCGACATTATCGTCGAGGCTTCCGAATACAGCTGAAAGCTGCTCCGGTGAATCGGCAGTCAGAAATTTCTCTGCCATCTGGTCACTCCGTTCTGAAAAAAATCATGCAGTCTGTTCCGGGAAAGCTCCCGCAGTTGCGAGGGATGAATTTGAATACCTCTTGTCCTCTGAAACATCGCTGAGCACATTCACATTATCCGGGAAGTCTATCTTCTGATCCGGAGTACCCATTTCAAGCTCCATGATAGCGAGCTTGCCGGAAAACGGATATGTGTCGAGCTCAAAGAGCTGACCGTGGTAGTCAAAGCAGTATCTAACCTTTTCAACAGGTGCGAACCTGACATCCGCCTGAAGCAAGAGTCTTCTGTACTCCGATTCAGTGATATCGAATTCGTTCTCCTCGCGTGTGAGTGCAGTCAGAAACAACTTTTCAGTATAAGTATATCTGACCTTCCCATTCTCGTTGATACGGCGTACCCTGCGCTGCATATCGTTGTCTCCGCGTGTCAGATACGTCTGCGTGATAACTATAGTTCTTCTTACATCGAGCTTTCTGATATCCGGCAGTTCAACAAGAAATTTTCTTTCAATCTCAAGTCCTTTTGGCATCTTAAAAGTCTCCTGTTACAAAATATACTCTGCACTATTTCAAAATATCAATCATGATATTTTGAATCCGCCGTCTATGACGGCGGACGGCGCATTGCGCCGTGAGCGCTCCATTTATACTGCATCTTCAAAGCCTCAGAGCGGCTTTGCGGCTGCTTTGCAGCCGGCAAAATGTACAATGTACTTTTTGCAATAGGTGCAAGCATATCGCAGCACATTTGGCCACAAATATATTATATAACGATTTTTGATTATTGTCAACAAAAATTTCAGATTATTCTGTTTAATGTGCTTAAAAAATTTTTGCTGTTGAAAACCATGCCGCAAAGCAGCACTTTTTGTCTTTCAAACGGCTGATGATATGTATAATCAGAAATTCTCGTCCTTCAGCATGATATCGCAGAACTTCTTGATCTCATCTGAATGGAACCTGACAGGGCTGCTGAGAAGTATCGCCTCATCGGGAGCGTATTCGGGAAGTTCAAATCTGCACATCCTGCCATTGAATGAGAAAGTCGCTCCTATCATATCGCACAGTACAGTGCCGAGCTCCTCGAAAAAGCCGTCAAAAAGCTCCTCATCGACCGGGACAGTTTTCTTCTTCTTTTCATCCTTTGTGGAATCAATGATGAACAGCCTTACCCTTCCGTCAGCAACCTCCGCAGCAATATCGAACTCATATTTCTCACACCTGTGAGAAAGTGCCATTTTTCTCAGTGCACCAAGAATAAGTTCAAGAAAAACATTGACGTCGGTATAGATATACGCACGGCTGTTGGACTTGAAATTGAATACGAACTTATCCTCGCCGAACCTTTCAGCAAACTCCCGACATATAAATGAAATAACGCCGTCAATGTCAACTGCTTCCATTTTCAGCTCATTTCTTGCAAGTGTTCTGGAAACAGATGCTATCCTGAGAAGCTTTGCAAGATCAAGCATCAGAGACTCCGACGACTTTTCAAGGCTTTCCTTTTTCGTCGCCGGAACAAGCTCTATGGCATACTGGAGTACAGCAGTTATCTGAGTGAATACGGAGAGCATGGATTCCCCGCAGTATTCCGAATACTCCTTTGAGAATGGATTGTCAAAGAATTTCTTTATGTCCTCGGATGTTATATTATCTTTGTTCATGGTTTTGACCTCCGTGAATGTTCTTTGTTTTAAATAGTACAATACTATTATACTACATTTTTTTCAAAAATGGAATAGCTCCGGGGCAATTCTGACCGCTGACAAAATATACAAATTTCTTCGATGTTTTCATCTGCGGATTGGATAATTCTTACATTTCGTGAATATTCTGTTATTTTTTTATCTACCCCCTTGAAAAATTTTGCAGTTTGAGTTATAATAGATATATAAATTATTTAGGAGGTAATTTTCCAATGTCAGGTAAAGTTGCTATTAATGGTTTTGGCCGTATCGGCCGTCTCGCATTCAGAC
>CAMOXW010000226.1 GCA_946629405.1 uncultured Ruminococcus sp. | reverse complement strand
AGAAATACAGGATTGCCTGAGGAAGCTGACTATTTCAGTTGATGATTTGAAAAAAGCAGGTGGGAATGAAAGTCCTATACCCAAAAAATTCGATGATGTGTTATATCCGTATGGGTGGCGAGAAATTCGTATAACCGGTGATCTTCTTGTGAAAATGTTTCCGAGGCAGAACGCACAGCGAAGAGGTCGATTCTCCAATGAGCCGTTCGAGCATAAAATGATCGAAGGATACATTGACGGTCATAACATTGACTTCCTGAAGAGTAAAGTGGCATTTGACCTTGAATGGAACAGTAAGGATCAGACATTTGACCGTGATTTGCTGGCAATGAGAACGTATTTTGATTGTGGCATTATTGATGTTGGTATAATTGTTACACGTTCAGAGGAGTTAAACGATATTTTCAAGAATATTGATATTATATCAAAATACGGTGCTTCAACTACTTGGATGGGCAAGCTCACATACAGACTGGATTCAAGAAGGAACGGCGGCTGTCCTATTTTGGCAGTCGGGATAAAAAAATCGTGTATAGAGGGTTACGAATAATGAATACATTAGACGAAACAATTGCTGATTTTATTTCGTTTACCAGCGGAAAGAAGTATAAAACAATATATGCAGATCCACCATGGCAGTTCCAGAACAGGACAGGTAAAGTTGCTCCCGAACACAAAAGGCTTAACAGATATTCCACTATGACACTTGACGAAATAAAGGCGCTGCCTGTTTCAGAAGTAGCAGATGCTAAGAGCCACCTTTATCTTTGGGTTCCAAATGCACTTTTACCCGAAGGTCTTGAAGTAATGAAAGCTTGGGGGTTTGAGTATAAAACCAACCTGATATGGGAAAAGGTTCGCAAGGACGGACAGCCGGACGGTAGAGGTGTAGGCTTTTATTTCCGTAATGTAACCGAAATTCTGTTGTTCGGCATAAAAGGCGATAAAAACAGAACCCTAAAGCCGGGACGATCACAAGTAAACCTATTGAGAACTATAAAACGGGAACACAGCAGAAAACCTGATGAGTTTGTCAACTTAATTGAAGCGTGTTCTTCCGCCCCAAGGCTCGAATTATTTGCCCGCGGCGACAGAAAGTCTTGGGATATGTGGGGTAATCAAGCTGATGACACCTATGAACCTGACTGGAAAACTTATGCAAATCATACCGTTGCATCAGGAAAATAATAAAAAGTAGGCAGACTAAATAAAAGTCTGCCTTTGATTTTAATAAGTGCCCCGGTTGACAAAAAAACTTCCCTTATGCTATAATATATCCAACATATCAAGGAGGGATAGCATGAAATTCATCTCATGGAACGTCAACGGCTTCCGCGCGTGTCTGCAAAAGGGCTTTTCGGAGTTCTTCGCCGCCGCAAACGCCGATATTTTCTGCTTGCAGGAAACGAAAATGCAGCCCGGTCAGGCTGACTTCGAGCCCGAGGGCTACCACGCCTACTACCACAGCGCCCTTAAAAAAGGCTACTCCGGAACTGCCGTTTTTACCCGCACAGAGCCGCTCTCCGTGACCTACGGGATAAACGGCGGACATATGGACGAGGGCAGAGTTATCACCTGCGAATTCGAAGATTTCTACTTCGTCTGCTGCTACGTCCCGAACGCTCAGGACGGCCTGAAGCGCATTGATTACCGCATGGAATTCGAGGATGCCATGCGCGGCTACCTCTGTGAGCTCGACAAAAGCAAGCCCGTTGTCTACTGCGGCGACCTGAACGTCGCCCACAACGAGATCGACCTCAAAAATTATAAGTCCAACGTCGGGAACGCCGGCTTCTCCGACCAGGAACGCAGCAAGTTCACCGAGCTTCTTGCGGCAGGCTTCACTGATACCTTCCGCAGTCTCTACCCCGATACCGCAGGAGTATACTCATGGTGGTCATACCGCTTCAATGCCCGCAAGAACAACGCAGGCTGGCGTATCGACTATTTCGTAGTCTCCGACCGCTTCATGGAGCGTGTCGAGGATTCGCAGATACTTACCGACATCACCGGCAGCGACCACTGTCCTGTCCAGCTCATAGTAAAATAAACCCCTGTGTATTATGCTCAGGCGGGAGCTCGTATGAGGCTTTATTGGCAGCGGAGCTTTTTGAAAAAGTGTTTCCGCGCAAGTCCCGTACAAACTCCCGTGAGCGTGGCCACAGGGGTTAGTTTATTTCAATTCTCCGTGTTTTTCGTACTCAGCGACTCTGACTATCTCGTTCTGGCTGTTGACGAAGACGACCTTCGGCTTATGTTTTTTTGTCTCATCCGGCGTCATATCGGCGTAGGACATGATAATAACGAGGTCGCCCTTCTGACCGGAACGTGCTGCTGCTCCGTTCAGGCAGATAACGCCGCTGCCTCTTTCTCCGGCAATGACATAGGTCTCTATGCGCGTACCGCTGTTGACGTTGACGATATGCACACGCTCGTACTCGAAAAGTCCGGAGGCCTCCATGAGATCCTCGTCAATGGTGATGCTGCCGACGTAGTTCAGTTCAGCCTGAGTGACAACAGCCCTGTGTATCTTGCTTTTGAGCATTGAAAGCTGCATCGGGTCGCCTCCTTACACGTCCTCGGTGAAGAAATTATCTATCAGCCTTGTCTTGCCGATATATACCGCCATAGCGCAGAGCGCAGGTCTGTCGAGCTTTTCTATCTGCTGCATGGTAGCACAGTCAACGAGCTTAACATAGTCGATCCTTGCAAGCGGCTCTGAGCTGATATGGGACTTCATAGCACCGGTGATCTCCTCCGCGCTCTTGATGCCGCGCCTGACCATATCCTTGCCGAGGTTGACAGCCTGTGAGAGAACGAGCGCAGCCTTTCTCTCATCAGCATTGAGGTAGGTATTCCTTGAGCTTTTTGCAAGCCCGTCAGCCTCTCTCACGATAGGGCAGCCGATGATCTCGATGTCCATATTCAGGTCATCGACCATATGGCGGATGACTGCGAGCTGCTGAGCGTCCTTCTTGCCGAAGTAAGCACGGTCGGGCTTGACGATATTGAAAAGCTTTGAAACGACAGTACAAACTCCCCTGAAATGCACCGGACGGCTCAGACCGCAGAGTTCCTGCGTGAGCACGGTCATATCCACGAAGGTCGAGAAGCCCTCATGGTACATTTCCTCCGGTTCGGGGTTGAAGATGAGGTCGCCGCCGTGCTCCTCAACTACCTTTGCATCGCGGTCGAGGTCGCGGGGATAGCTTTCGAGGTCCTCGGTCGGGCCGAACTGCATAGGATTGA
This sequence comes from uncultured Ruminococcus sp., assembly GCA_946629405.1. The sequence continues at coordinate 3,170 of CAMOXW010000226.1, read as the reverse complement.
CGAAATCCGAAACGACGGTCCTGTCGTTGTCGCGGTGGGAGGCTTCGATGAGGCTTGCATGGCCCTCATGCAGATAGCCCATAGTCGGAACAAGTCCCACAGTAAGTCCCTGAGCTCTCCATTCCTTTACCTGAGCGCGTACTTCATCAATAGTCTTAACGATCTTCATTCTGCATTTTCCTCCCTGATGATCTGTTCGATGACCTCGTCATCAATTGCATAGGTGTGCTCCGCAGCGGGGAACGCGCCTGATTTTGTTTCGTTTATATAATCCGTGATACCCTGTCTCATGAGGCTTCCGACGTCGGCGAAGCGCTTCACGAACTTTGCAACGTGACCTGAGGTAAGTCCGAGCATATCCTGATATACGAGCACCTGACCGTCACAGCCGCTTCCGGCGCCGATACCGATAGTGGGGATAGTGAGCTTAGAGGTTATGATACTTGCAAGCTTAGCGGGAATTCCCTCGAGAACCACCATGCAGGCGCCTGCCTCCTGTATTTTAAGTGCATCGGCGATGAGCTTCTTAGCGTTGTCGAGGGTCTTGCCCTGAACCTTGAAGCCGCCGAAGGCGTTGACTGACTGAGGAGTAAGTCCCAGGTGAGCGCAGACGGGGATAGAAGCGTTCACGATAGCCCTGATCTGCTCGCAGACCTCTGCGCCGCCCTCGAGCTTAACGCAGTTGGCATTGCCCTCCTTGACAAGTCGTCCGGCGTTGATAACAGCGTCCTGAACGCTGACCTGATAGGACATGAAGGGCATATCAGCAACGATGAAGGCATTTTCGGCTCCCCTTGCGACAGCCGCGGTATGGTGGATCATATCCTCCATAGTAACGGGGAGGGTATTTTCATATCCGAGCATGACCATGCCGAGCGAATCGCCGATGAGAATGGTGTTTACCCCGCATTCGTCCATGATCTTAGCAGTTGTGTAGTCATAGGCGGTGAGCATAGTGATCTTGTCGCCTGACTGTTTCTGTTTCAAGAGTGTGGAAACTGTGTTTTTCATAGCTTTGACTCCTTAAAATAGTGTTACCTTTCCGCGGGCGGATAAGATACAAATATATTGTACAATAAAATTGTGAATATTCTGTGAACAAAACGGCGTTTTTCCGGATTTTCCCAAAAAAATTACCGGATATACAACTTTTTGGTGGTTGTCGGCCGCCTTATTTGTTATTCACTCAAATTATCCGCCGAGCAGCTCCTTCATGGCTGAATAGTCCTTTTCGGGGTGTTTATCCTGTGCGACCTCAACGAGCTTCAACGAAGCATAGCGGTAAAGCTCCCTGTCAGTCCCCTCCGGGATGCAGGCGAGGTGCTTGCGGACAGTTGACGTATCGCAGCGCTCCACGGGACCGGTCAGCGCCCTGACAGCACCGTTTGCAAGAATGCTTTGCAGATTGCTCTCCGCAAGGGGTCTTATCGCAGCGCGGGCTTCATCATCAGAAAAGCCGCACCTCCCGAGAAGTCCGATGCTCTCCGCCGCGAGCGCACACACCAGATTACTCATGACAGCACACGCCGCATGGTATTCCTTCTTGACACTGCCCGGGATAGTCCTTGCGGAAACTGACATTTCCCTCAGAAGTCCGAGCCATATCTCAACCCCCCTGCTGCTTCCTTCAAGGCAGAAAACTGCCCTTCCGATATCCTTATAGGAACTGCGCTTGTCGCTCACCGGGAAAAGCGGGTGGACAGAAATCCCCTCCGCGCCGTACTGTGAAATGCCCGGAAAGCCTTCCTCCGCGGTCATAGCGCCGCTGCAGTGGCAGAGAATCTTCCCTCTCAGGATATCGCCCCGGAGCGCTTCATATATACCGCGTATCCCGCCGTCCGGAGCTGTAATGAAAACGCAGTCGCACTGTCCGATGAGCTCAGCGGGGTCATGAAAAGCCCTGCTGTCCGTCAGCTCCGCAGCCTCCTGTGCAGATGAAAGGCTCCGGCTCGAATAACCGACTACCTCAACGAGACCTTGCTTCCTGAAAAACATCCCGAGCGTGCAGCCTACCTTTCCTGCGCCAATAAAACCTGTTTTCAAAATATCACCTCTTAAACAAAAAATCTCATCCGGCATATAATATACTGCCGTATAAATTCCGATGACCGTGCAATACTATTATCAGCAAAACAAATACTTCGGAGGAGAAAAGCTATGTCAGTAAAACGCGGAGAGATATACTATGCAGACCTCAGCCCGGTAGTCGGCTCAGAGCAGGGCGGAGTCAGACCGGTACTTATCGTCCAGAACGACGTCGGCAACCGGCACAGTCCGACTGTAATTGCCGCTGCGATAACCAGTCAGCGCGACAAATCCCGCCTTCCCACGCATATCGAAGTGCAGGCTGAAAAATGCGGGCTTGCAAAGGACAGCATCGTGCTCCTTGAACAGATACGGACGATCGACAAGAAGCGCCTGAAGGACAAAATGGGCGAGCTTGACCTGCGCTCGATGAACAAGGTCAACACTGCTCTCTCGATAAGCTTCGGACTGGAGGTATAAAAATGCTGACGGACATACTAAGAGCATTCATGATCGGCGGAGCGATATGCGCCGTTGGACAGATACTCATAGACACCACCCGCCTCACGCCGGCGAGGATACTGACGGGGTACGTTGTCGCGGGAGTAATACTCTCAGCCCTCGGACTTTACGCGCCGCTTTCGGACTATGCCGGTGCAGGCGCGACCGTACCTCTAACTGGGTTCGGGCATCTTCTTGCGAAGGGTGTCCGCAGGGCAGTTTCAGAGCAGGGATTACTCGGAGTATTCACCGGAGGCCTCACCTCTGCCGCGGGGGGTATAACCGCCGCGCTTGTATTCGGACTTGCAGCCGCAGCCGTATTCCCGCAAAAGGATAAAAAGTAGCATAAAAAGAACAAGGGACGGCTCTCTCGCCGTCCCTGAATATTTGCGTTAATAGGTAGGCTCCGGGTAAACGCGGTATATAGGCGAGCCGGAACCGCCATAGTCGCCGGAGGACTTGTTCCCTACCCAGACCTCGATCTGGGAGCTGTCATTGCTGCGGTAGCATACGAACCATGTATTGAGCTCCGGAGACTGTCCCTTCGGCTCAAACTTTATGGGAAGCGAGAGCTTCCCGCCGACTGACAGCGACATCTGATCGCTCAGATACTGAGCAAACGGTATCTGTTCCTGATCGACATT
>CAMOXW010000225.1 GCA_946629405.1 uncultured Ruminococcus sp. | reverse complement strand
GTATTCATCTTGTGCCGGGGGAGGGGAGATAAGAAACCCGCCGAGCATCAGATGTCCGGCGGGTTAAGTTTTCTATGGGGTTATGGAGTTTTGATGCTTATAGGTTAGGTTCCTGTGGTGATAGTAACCTGATTCGTTACATCAACCGGATAGAGACCATCTGTGATTGTGAATACTCTACTTGATGTTGTAACAGATGTGGTAGTTACATAAAGTTGAGCTGAACCAAGGGTCTTACCAGTAATCGCATAGTAGCTTACACCACTAATTGTGTATGCTGCGGTTCCTGCAACAGTATCAGCAGTTGTGAGAGCTATCTTAGCTGCTGTAGTAGCCATAGCAATCTCATTAACAGGAGTATGACCATTAACAGTAGTTCCACCACCAAGGTTGCCCATATCAAGCCTAAGATCAAGAGACCATGTATCTGTCAGATTTGCAAAAGTTTCAGACGTACAAGTTGTGTCTTCACCCTCAATCCAAAGTCTTACAACAACCTTGTAATACTTAGTAGCTCCAGCTGCAATAGTTGCAAGTGAAGTAGCTGAATCTGAATCACCATTCATGAAATTGGTTATTGCTGTTGTTGCATTTGCACCACTTACGCCAGCGCCAGGGGTATGATTGTCTGCGGTTGCGGGAGCATAAATACCTTTGAAGTTTGTGGAGGCTTCAGTAATATCTCCAGTGAAACTACCATTATATTCTTCGCAGAATACAGCAGTACGGAACGCTTTTTCGCCATCAGGTGTTGCTCCATAAGTTAACTTCAAATCTGTGAGGTATATATCCTCAACTTCATTTGTAGTATTAGTAGCCTTTAACTGGAATACATAATCAACATAACCAACAGCACCATCATTAGGTGTGGTTGTTGCTCCAAAAGCAGTTACTTGATCTTTTGTAACTCCATAATTTTGTGAGAATTTATTTGCATACGATGAAGCATCAGTACCTGTTGCAGCTGATAAACCACCAGGGGTAGTATTATCATAGTCAGTTTATTCACCAGCACTCTTCGAACCATCAGCGTTAGCGTTCAAAGTATACCAGAAATTAGATGTTGCTGCTGTGTCAGAAGAAGCCGGTTCGAGCCATGCTTTAATAGCAGTAGTATCAGATGTAGTAAAAGAACTATCTGCATTCTTTTCATTGGATGTAAGTACACCATCGTGAGAAATAAGCAGGTTGCTCGATACGGTTGTTCTTACTTCCATTCCTGTAACCGTTACCGTCTTATTCATGGTAAACCAGGCATATGTAGCTGATGAGAGAGACATAGCCGAAACTGCGAGCATAGCGACAGCAGGCAATAACTTTCTGGCAGCTGATGTTTTCTTCTTGTTAGTTTTCATAAATCATTACCCCTTCATTAAGAATTCCGGCTTTTTGCGAGTGCCGTTGGCTCGTGTTTTGTTGTTTATGAAATATTACATTCTGTTTATACTTAGATTATACACGTTTTCGACAGATTTGTCAATAACCTTTTCGTATTTGACACCAATTTTTAAAAAAATCGTGAAAACTACCAAATTGCGACATTTCTTTTTGCAAATATTCACTGAGGCGGTTTGTAGATTAACTTTATACTTATACAGTTGGTATATTCTGGACCAAGTTCGTCCACAGCTTATTCATATCTTGTTCACAACAATGCACTTATACTATTATAATATATGCAAGACGATGCAGGAGAGTTCACAGCGGCCGGAGCACGTCTTTTTCCGTTGACAATTCAGAATTGTTATGATATAATTATATTGATAAATTATACCTGCTTGGAGGTGACTGAAATGAATACTGAGATAACTGATAATGTTGACGGCCGGCGTGCGGTAGAGCTTTTCTATCGGCCGGTGAGGGAGATCTCCGGCGGCTCAACGGCGTTCTATCAGTCCCAGACAAGGCTGAATTCAAGAAAATTCGGCGTTATGCTCCCGGATACTTACCGTGAGGTCGCAGAAATGTCACCGCAATGCCTGAGCCTTTTCTCTCTCGAATTTGTTCAGGCTCTCGAGGCGTGTGCAACTTTCACCGAGCGCGAGCTCATTTTCAGCTGGATCTCTGTGTATATGCCGGTATGGTTCCTGAAGGAACGCCGTGCTGAGCGGAATCTCATCGAGCAGTGCGGAAAATTTGACGTCCCGACCAACAAGGTATGTTTCCAGGTCTCAGAGAAGCTTCTTGCCGAAAAGGAAAGCACGGCTGCTGAGATTATAAGAAATCTTCGCAACAGAGGGTTCCACTTCATGCTTGAGGACTTCGGCGGTGATGTCTGCCCTATGATGAGGCTCGCGGATTTTCCGGTGGACTACGTCATGCTCAGCCCGGAGGTAGCCAACCATATAGGCAAGGGCGAACGCTCTGACAATGCAGTCAAGTCGATAATCGGCTTTGTAAGCGACCTCGGCTGTGAGCCTGTCGCGGACGGTGTAGTCAGCAGCAAGCAGGCTGAAATGCTCTATGAGCTCGGGTGCGCCTACTGTACCGGCTCTCTTGCAGGCCGCTATACTGCGGAAAAGTACATCCGTCTTAAAAATACTGACTGAAAACGCTCCATAATATAATTGCAGAACGGAGGATGCGAATTGATCGGTAAAAAGAAAAAACAGAATCCTCCCGACACCCCTGAGAACAATTCATCAGGGGCAAAGGTTCCCGCGGATGACCGCAGCGCGGAAGCCAGGGTCAGGGATGTTCTTGAGCTCAGACGAACCGCTAAAGAGGTAAAGCGGTATACTGTTATCATGAGGGTGCTGAGCCTGCTTGTAGTGCTCCTTGTTGCAATCGTTGCCGTAGCTTATGCGGTCTCGTATTTCTACGACCAGTTCGGAAGCTTTACGGTAAGGGTCAACAAGTACGACATGATCAATCAGGGACTTACTCTTTCTGAAACTCCTGAATACAACAAGACCAATGCTGTGCTGAATGCTGATATCGTTTATGATATGACGAACATCAGCGGTGAGGATCTTCCGCCGAATCTTGATAAGATAAACGGCTCCCACAACGGCGAGAACTATATCGCCTATACCTTCTATCTCATCAATTCCGGCGACGATACGATATCCTATGAGGGTGTGCTGAATATCGAGAGCGTGTCCAAGAACGTTGACGAGGCTGTCCGCGTCATGGTCTTCAGGAACGGCGAAAGCACTGTCTACGGCAAGACCAAATCCAGCGGCGGCGGCAAGGAAAGCGACTGCGATGAGGAGTTTGCCTCCTCGACAAAGGTGATGCAGGTGTTCAGATCAGGCTTCAAGCCTAACGATAAGGACAAGTATACGATCGTTATCTGGCTTGAGGGCAACGATCCGGACTGTATTGACGACATAATCGGCGGAACGATAAAGCTTGGCATGGACTTCGAGATAACAGAATCTACATGATATAAGGAGTAATAAGAAAATGAAGAAGGCTGTAAAGATCATAGTAAATATTCTTGCATGGCTGCTGCTGCTGCTGGCACTTCTCATAACTATCGTAGTATTTTCAGCGGAGAGGAACAATGGTGTATCCAATGTTATGGGCTATATGCCTATGACTGTTGAATCGAACTCAATGAGCCCGACCTTCAGGAAGGGCGACCTCATAATCGTCAAGGAGATAAACGACATAAACAAGCTCGATGAGGACGACGTAATAACCTTCTGGACTCTCATCGACGGCAGACGTGTGAAAAATACCCACAGGATCGCAGGCATCAACCGCGACGAGCAGGGACAGATCACAAGCTTTACAACACGCGGCGATAACAACAGCCTGAACGATGAGCTGCCGGCTTATCCCACTGATATCGTCGGGAAATGGACGGGCAAGCACATCAAGGGCGGCGGAAAGGTACTTGATTACCTCAAGACAAAAAAAGGCTTCTTCATGTGTATAATCATCCCGCTGGCAGTATTCTTCCTTTTCGAGCTCTACAAGTTCATCGCAACGCTCATCGAGATCAAGAAGGGCGATGCTCCTGAGCCGATCGACGAGGAGGAGATCAAGCGCCGCGCTATTGAGGAATACCTTGCCGAGCAGAAGAAAAAGGAAGCCGAAGCCGCCGGAGAAGCTGCTGCGGACGAGGCAGGAAAGGCTGCTGAGACTGCTTCACAGGAGGCTGAGAAGGCGGCTGAGACCGTTAAGGAAGAAATCGGAGCGGTCGCTGAAAAGGCTGAGGAAATTGCTGAAAACAACGAAAAATAACCGACAACTACTTATTTATCGGAGCTAATCATGAATGGATTTCTTAAATTCTTTTTTGAATTCATTTCGGAAATGCTGAAAGGCTATTCCGAGATATGGCGGGGACTGCGCGACGGATTCAAGCAGGTCTTCAATATCCCTAACTACATAGATATAGTCAAGGCACATACCAGCAGCATGGGGGCGCTCGGCTGGATACTTACGGTAATCTCAATTGTCGTCGTCGTGCTGATATATCTGCTTATCCTTGCGATAATCTTCCTTGCGATACGCAAGTATATCCGTTTCCGGCACTCGATCGTCAGCAACGAGGACCTTCTCGAGGAGATCGCTGAACTCCAGCGTCAGGTTATGAAAATGGCTAAGGAGAAGGACGAGATCATGGCGATGAAGGTCTCGCAGATGGGCCTGCCGTCCTCCGGAACCCTGTCCTATGCGGGAGGAAATATGCTCCAGGGCGAGGCAGGTGAGACAGGTGAAGCATCTCCTGCTGCTGTCGAGGACGGCGTCGTCCAGACTATGGACTACCGTTTCTCCAAGCTCATCGAGGTCGATAACTTCTATAAGACCTACACTCCGCCGGAGTACAACAATACTATCACACTCCCGGAGCTCTGTGATGCTTACCGCAACTTCGCCTGCTCGCGTATGCACCTGTACTATGAGCAGAAGACTATACGCCTGTTCATCGCAGGCATGGCGTCCACGAAGCTCATCATATTGCAGGGTATTTCCGGTACTGGTAAGACCTCGCTGCCTTACTCCTTCGGAAAGTTCCTGCAGGTGGATGCGACTATCGCATCGGTACAGCCCTCATGGCGTGACCGCACTGAGCTTTTCGGTTACTTCAACGAATTCACCAAGAACTTCAACGAGACAGAAGTCCTCAAGCGCATCTATTCCTCGAACTATAACAATGACGTCAACATTATTCTTCTCGATGAGATGAACATCGCGCGAGTTGAGTATTACTTCGCGGAGATGCTGTCTATCCTCGAAATGCCCAACGCTGACGAATGGGCGCTGGATATCGTCCCGAATGCGTGGAGCACCGACCCTGTAAAGCTCGACAAGGGCAAGCTCGTCATCCCGCAGAATATCTGGTACATCGGTACCGCTAACAACGATGATTCGACCTATTCTATCTCAGATAAGGTGTACGACCGTGCTCAGCCGATAAACCTTGATTCTAAGGGCGTTGCGTTTGATGCACCGGATACTCCTCCCATCAACCTCAGCTTCGCTCACCTTGATCAGCTTTTCAGGGAGGCGTTCGACAAGTACCCGATATCTCAGGAGAACCTCAAGAAGATACAGCAGCTCGACCTGTGGGTAATAGAGAAGCTGCGTGTTGCTTTCGGTAACCGTATCCTCAAGCAGATGAACCTGTTCGTGCCGGTATATGTTGCCTGCGGCGGCGAGGAGCTCGATGGCATCGACTACGTTCTCGCCACAAAGATATTCAGAAAGTTTGAATCCCTTAACCTTGCAATGCTCCGTGAGGAGCTCCGTGAGCTTTGCGTATATATCAACAAATCCTTCGGCAAAAACAAGATGAACGAATCCATAGCTTATCTCGAAAGACTCCAGAAGCTGTTCTGATGCGTTCGTCTGAAATGAATGGCAGGTGAATGCGAATGGCCGAAAATCAGTATACTCAGTGGTACAGCGAATTCCGTGATCTCATGGACGGCTTCAGTGACGACAGCCTTTTCAGCACATTCGATTCACTCATACATTCGAGCCGCAATACCTTTGCCATGAACCGCAAGATCATGGAGAAGGTCATAGATGTTTCGTGGGTCGAGGCGATAGAGAACGGCATCGTTCATCTGGATAACTTCCTCCGCGCTCCGAGAAAGACTATCGAGGACGTCGAGGAGGTCGTGCCCATCGCGCTTTCGAGGAAGATAACCGTCGAATCCGTCAAGCACCTCGCCCAGCATACCGACCTCATCCAAAGCATCGACAAGCGTTCCGGAAAGATCACTCCCTCCAAGATACTGAACGTATACAAAGAGGAGAGCATGATGACATACGAGAACAAGTTCATCAACACTCTCATCGACAGGCTCTATATTTTCATAAACCGCCGCTATGAAAAGCTCGCGCAGGTCTCGAAGGACGAGAAGGTCATGGCTCTCGGCTATGACACGAATATCGACGACGGAGCAGGCGGAAAGTACCGCGTTGAGCTGAAGGTAGAGACCACCGAGAGCCTTGATTCCCGCGATTCAAACGGCGTTACGATCTGGCAGAGGGTCGAGAAGCTCAAAAAGATCATCGAGGGCTACAAGGGCTCGGAGCTCTGTCAGGTGCTCGGAACAACCTACATCCGCCCGCCTGTAATGCGTACCAACGCGATCATGAAAAACGTTGACCTGAAAGCCTGCCTCACGCTCTGGCAGTACATCGAGAGCTATGACAAGGCAGGGTATGAGATAAACATCGAAAATACCGCTTTGAAGCCCAATGACGATTATATCGAGGACTTCTACAAGGTCATGATACTGAACTTCCTTCTGTTCCGCTCCTACAACAGCAGCACGGGAGAAAAATTGAAGGAACTCAAAACCAAAAAGATCAAGCCTATCGCTCCGAAGATCGTCAAGCGCTTCGACAGGGAGCTTGCGAGCGGATACGACGTGGAGGCAGAAGCTGTGGCAGGATATGTCACGGACGGAGGTGAATTGCAGTTCGTCCGGAAGCTGCCGGAGGATCTCACCGGCGTATATGAGGAGCTCAACAATATTATCGACACCGAGCGTGAATACGTCCGAAGGCGCGAGCAGGAGCGCGAGGAACGCCTGAAAGCTGCGGAGGAAGCCGAAAAGCTCCGCCAGGAACAGGAACGGATCGAGGAGGCCCGCCGTCAGGAGCTCGAACGCATCAGGCTTCAGCGCGAGGAGGAGGAGCGTCAGCTCCAGGAAATGCTCGCAAAGAAAAAAGCAGAGCAGGAGGCTGCCGAGCGCGAACGCGAACGTCTGGAGCAGGAGAGACTTGCAAGGCTCGAGGATATCCGAAGGCGCGAGGAAGCTGCCCGCCTGAAACGCGAGGAGGAAGAACGCATCGCTGCGGAGCGCCAGCGGCTTGAGGATGAAAAGAAGCTTGTCCGTGCAGAGCTCGGAGGTGCAGAGGGTCTGGACAAAGACTCGATCATCAGCGAGGAGCATGAAGATGAGCTCGAAAAGCAGCAGGCTTACGCAGAGATCACCGATGACGACCTTGAAAAGGCTAAGGCTGAGATCGAGGATAACTCCGACGGCATAAAGCAGAAATTCGAGGATCCGCGTGAGGTCGCTGCCCGCATGAAGCTCGAACAGCAGAAGCGCGAGAAGGAACGCCGCGAAAGGGAACGTGCCGAACAGCTCAAGGCGGAGCGGAAATACTTCGAGAGCAAGCCATTCAGGACTATCAGGCGCGAATACTCAAAGAACCCGTTTTACGCTATACCGCGCATAATTCGCTATATCCTCGCAATGGTATTCGGATTCATCCCGGAGGATACCGACAGACCAGATTTCAAGATGAAGCGCGCAGCGATCGAGGAAAAGAAGCGCATCAGAGCCGAGGAAAAACGCAGACACAATGAAATGGAGCAATTCTACCGGAAGTACGGTCAGACCTTCAGGTACCGGTTCTGGCGGTGGCGTGAGGATATAAAGTTCAGGCGCAAACGCAGGAAGCAGGATAAGAACCGTCCGAAGCCGGCCTACACGCCGCCCGTAAGGACTGCCGAGGAACAGCGCGCTGTCGAGAAGCAGATGAGGCAGCTCTACAGGGAGTACCATGTGTCACGCGCAGAGCGCATCCGGCGCTGGTGGGCGCAGAAAAAGCGTAAGTATAATGAATAGAACGGTGGTCATTTTTGAACAGCGATGAAAAAAGGAGCGTGCTGCGGAAAAGGCTGAGTATTGCGGGAAATACCGCTATAGCCATTGTTACCGCGGTACTGATCGGTTTTGTGGCGTACACTATGGTCTGCTCGGCAAAGGGCAGAACGGTGAGTGTTTTCGGCAGAAGCCTGCTGAAGGTCGTGACCGGAAGCATGGAGCCTTCGCTGCATACCGGCGATTACATCTATATAAAGAAAACGCCGCCCGGTGAGCTTGAGCCAGGCGACGTGATAACCTTCCGTTCGGAGGAAGACGACGCCCGCGGAAAGCTCGTCACTCACCGCATAATCAGCGTTGAGCCGGACGGAACGTTCATAACCAGGGGAGATGCGAACCCGATACCCGACAGGCTGCCGGTAAGGGCTGACCAGATCGTCGGAAAGTATACCGGAAAAGCGCGGTTTTACCGCTGGATCGGGTCGTTTGCCGACCGGAAGAAGCTGCTGCTGATATTTGTGATGATACCGATGACGCTTGCCGCACTGTACGAGGTGAGGACGGTCTCGAGGATCACAGCGGAGGCGATGAAGCAGCGGGCTGCTGCGGAGGCTGAGGAAAAGGAAGAACTCATCCGTGAGGCTGTCGAAAGGGAGAAGGAGCGTCTTGAACAGGAGGCTATGACCGAGGAGGAGCTGCTTGCCGAAAAGCAGCGGCTTGAAAAAGCTGCGGAGGAAGTACGGCAGGTTGAAGAAAAAGCTCAGCCGGAGAAAAAACCGGAACCGCGCAGTAATGCCGGAAAGTCACGGAGCAAAAGCTGCGGCAAACGCAAAAAAGCTCCGCACAAGAAACAGCAGTGAACGAGGTGATAGGGATTGAATCAGGAAAAGCTGATGAAAAAACGAATGTGGACAGCAATAATCATGCTCATAATCACATTTATTGCCCTGCTTGTGTTCATCGGGCTCTATGTCGATGAAACAAGGCGCGTTCAGAGGACCTACCGGCGGCAGTACCGGACGGAGCTCAGACACGTTTCCGCTGAGATAGAGGACTATATGAACACTGAGGGCGGCTATGATACGCGGTATTCCATGATAATAGGCTATATGAGCAGCGCAGCTTCATATGCGTTCCTGATAGACGATCTCGGGGAAAAGCAGAAAATTATCAATGAGCTGAATACCTGCCTGATAAAATACCCAGAGCAGATGGAGGAAAGACTGCCTGAGGTAAAGGACGCGATTGACGATATTCTGGACGATCTCGACAAGGGATACGACGAAGCTGAAACTATTGTCGGTGAAATAAACAAGAAAGGTCATTGAGGTGGGATTGAAATGAGTGCATGGAATGAAAAGAGAAAGCTCAAAAAGGAGATCAAGGTTTGTATGCAGACTATCGAGGAGATCGAGAGAAAGCGTTCAAGATCACAGTCGGCGCTTGTGCAGGCAGTGCTTTTGCAGGAAACTCCTGAGGAGAGCGATGTTGAATGGTTCAATAAGTATACCGGCGAGATCACAGCCTGCCGCAATCATATGATTGAGCTGCAAAAGAAGCTAAGGTCACTGTAAAACAGGCTGAGCATTTCCGCATTGCATCATGCCGATACCTGGTGCTGCGGCTTTACGCTGAATAATAATGAAAAGGGCAGCCCGGAGGCTGCTCTTTTTGGAAAAGAGGGAAATATGCTTATAGATATTTCACAGGAGGTTTTTTCCTCCGGAGTCTATCCGGGTGACCCTTCACCAGAGCGGGTCAGGCTTCAAAGTTATGAAAACGGAAGCAATTACAGCCTGACGGCGTTTTCGATGTGTGCCCACAACGGTACTCATATCGACGCACCTTACCATTTCATCCGGAACGGCAGAACGGTCGATGAGCTTGGTTTAGAGCCGTTTGTTGGTAAATGCTGGGTCGCGCGGCATGATGGGGAGATGACGGCGGAGGATGCTGCTGCCATTCTTGAAAAAGCTGAGTCCCACGGAGCTGCACAGCGTATCCTTATTGCCGGGAAGGCTGTCGTGACTGCCGGAGCAGCGCGGACATTCGCCGGGGCGGGAGTGCTTCTTATCGGCGGCGAGAGCCAAACGGTCGGACCTGAGGATGCACCGATGGAGGTCCACCTGATACTTCTCGGGGCAGGTGCAGTGCTGCTCGAAGGCATTGTTCTCACGGATGTTCAGGAGGGCAGGTATTTCCTCAGCGCCGCACCGCTCTGCCTTGGCGGAAGTGACGGCGCACCGTGCAGGGCTTTTCTTATGACGGAGCAACACATTGAGCGGCAGGAAGGCTGACAAGCCGTCCCGGACAGCGTTGTAGTGCGGACTTGTCTCCGCACGCGAAAAATACCCCGGCAATCAGATCATGTCAGCTTTTAAGTCAAACATAACCCGGAGGATATCATGAAAAATCACGGATACATAATCGGCGTTATCGGCGCGGAGGTCAATAACATCGAACAGCGCGAAATGCTAAGCGGTATGATAGAAGCAGCTCGGCGGCATTCCGTGCAGCTCATCGTCCTCTCGAACCTCTACAACCGTCTCGAACCGGAGACTGCCAATGCTCCGGACAACAGCGTCTACGATCTTATTTCCGGGGATGGCTTTGACAGCTTCATC
>CAMOXW010000224.1 GCA_946629405.1 uncultured Ruminococcus sp. | reverse complement strand
TGGCGGCTGGACTTACTGTTACCCGCCCGGATACCGACGATCAGCACGCTTCACGCAATCAGATGCGCGCGAGTATCATTATGCTGCTCGGAGGCAGAGTTGCTGAGGAGCTCATCCTTGATGATATCTGTACCGGTGCTTCAAATGACATTGAACGCGCTACCTCGACTGCAAGAAATATGGTCACAAAATACGGCTTCTCCCAAAAACTTGGAACTGTAGTCTATGGCTCCGATAACGATGAGGTCTTCCTCGGCAAGGACTACGGTCATACCAGAAATTACAGCGAATCTGTTGCGGCTCAGATAGACGAAGAGGTCAAGTCAATCATCGAAAAGGCTTACTCAGACTGTGCTGATATCCTTAGGAGAAATATCGACAAGCTCCACCTGCTTGCAAAGTATCTGCTTAAATTCGAGAAGATCGACGGTCCGGACTTTGAAAAGCTCATGCGCGGTGAGATCACCGAGGATATTCTCGCTGATGAACCCAAGGAGATCGCTGAAAATGTAAATGATAAGGAAATTTAATGTCCAACAGGCTGCTGCGGTATGCGGCAGCTTTTTTTCTATTGCATTATCATCACTAATGTGATATAATAGTAGTCGCGGTACTGCCCGCACATCCTATCAACGGAGGATTTCATGAATTCAACTGCTCTTATTCTGTGCGCCGTTGCAGCTGCGGCGCTTGATATATGCGCACTCGTGCTTATAATCTCTGCCTATGCGGAGCGTAAGTCGAGCCGTCACTACTGGAAGCATACGACCGGCTGCATGGAGCTCGCAGAGCCCGGCTGCTCCTTCCCCCTCGGCTGCGATGAGATAATTATCGGCAGACATGCTTCCGCTGATATCCGCCTTCCTGATATATCAGTTTCACGCTACCATGCCATGCTGACAGTTTACAAGGGCTTCTGGACTATAACCGATATCGGCTCTAAATCCGGAGTTTTCATAAACGGCAATCTTATAAAACAGGCTGTGCTGCGTGAAAATGACGTCGTTTTCATCGGATCGCACAGGCTCGTATTCCGCAGAAGGAGGGAAAAGGAATGAACAATCCCGTCTCTTACATCTTCTCCTGCCTTTTCGTGCTTAGTGCTCACGCTGCAATGCTTGCGAACGTTTTCATCAACGGCAGCTATGACAATGTATCGCAGCCTGTTGTGCTAACTGCCGCTGTAATGCTCCTTGACGTTACCTATTTTATCATAATGCTGTTCTTCAGACAGTCGTCCTATACAATAGACTTCCTGCTTGTGCTTGTGTTGAATATGAGCGTCATTTTTCAGTCGTGCTTCGGCGGAGTCAGCCTTTCGGTAAAGCACTATATTACCGCTGTCGTTGCCCTTGCTGCATGCCGCGCAGGATATATTATGTGCCGCAATTACAAGTGGATACAGTCAAAAAGAAAATTCGTCTATATCGGCATCGGCGTTTGTATGCTGCTTATCCTGACACTGACCGGCAGCAGAAGTATGTGGATATCCATCGGCTCATCAACTACTATCCAGCCCTCGGAATTCATGAAGCCTCTGTTTGTACTTGCTTGTGCCACGACTGTAACTGAGCAGCAGAACAAGCGAAAGTTCCTCATATTCAACATAGTTTACGAAAATATCGCTCTGTTCGGACTGATAATGGCTGTCTGCCTTCTCCAGTGGTGGTGCCGCGACCTCGGAAGTCTTCCGACATTTATGGGTATCTACATCAGCGGCTTTCTGCTGAGAATATGCTATCCTAAGGCAAAGCTCTCAAAAAAGACTTTCATTGCAGCAGGTACCTGCCTGTTGATCGCCGCAGTTATTGCCTTCAGGCTCGCACCAGATTACGTTCAGGAACGTCTGCACTCGGATATCTGGAGCGATCAGAATGGCAACGGTTATCAGCAGTCCCAGGCTCTCATTGGCATCGCCAACGGCGGCTGGATCGGCACAGGTCCCGGAAACGGAAATCTATGCAATGTATTTGCTCATGACAATGATATCGTTTTCGCTACTGTCTGTGAGGAATGGGGGCTTCTCTATGCACTGATGATGATCTTCGTCCTGCTCATTATGATGGCTGTCCCGCTGATAATCCCGCCGCGTTCGTACTACCACGGAACTATGGCTGCCGGAGTGTGTGCTGCTTTTACCGTACAGACTGCGCTCAATATCTTTGGCTCGTGCAATATGATACCGTTCACCGGTGTTACTATACCCTTTATTTCCTCAGGAGGAAGCTCGATGCTTGTAAGCGGTTTCATGGCGGGAATGCTTATAGCTGCCGTTTCTCCGTGGCTTGAAGAACCTCCTGCGCGCAGCTATCCGCGCAGACCTTCCACACCGGTAAGGAGGATTCCAGGATGAAAAGTATCAGACGCTGTCAGCACATCATAAGTCTGTTCCTCGTTCTGTTCATCGCGGGTATGGTAACTCTCGTCTTGAAGATACAGCGGGAAGCTTCATTCTATATGATGAACTCCCCAGACCATAAGCTCGGTATGGTATACGACAGATTCGGTGACGTCCTCTTTGACGGTACTCTCGAGGAGGGAGATACTTCAAGATATCCCTACGGTCACTTCATAGATGTCGGTAACCTCATTGGCGATGACAAGGGACAGATGTCCAATACGCTCGTTGCAAAAAATATCGAAAAGCTCAACAATTACAGCTTTTCAGAAGGCCTTGTCAATGAAGGCGGAAAGGCTTCTATCCATACTTCCCTCGACCATAAGGCTAATCAGGCAGTCTATAATTCCTTCTATGGCTGCGACGGCTGTGCTGTGGCTTATAATTATATGACAGGCGAGATACTTGTCTGCACAAGCCTCCCATCTCTCGACGTTACAAAGGGCTACGCAGATATCGAGAACTTCCGCAGCGGTACGCTTATCTCAAAAACGCTGCACGGTACTGTTCCCGGTTCGACACAGAAGGTCTCGACCGTTATTTCAGCACTTGAAGTTATGGGACCTGAAAAGCTTTTCTCAAAAAGCTATACCTGCACCGGAAAATATACCAACAAAGGCGGAAAGGAGATTGACTGCCATGAGATATACGGCCACGGTACTCTCAATCTTCAACAGGCTGTCGAAAAGAGTTGCAATCCGTTCTTCGCTCAGCTCATCGAGGACCCTGATCTTCCGCTGAACAAGCTGGAAAACGTATACGAAAAGCTCGGATATGCAATCAACGGCGATGATCCGGATTATATCGACATCGACGGTATTGAGTGCGAAACTGCTTCTACTACGCTGACTGACCCTTATGACTTCCAGACCCAGTGGGGCTGCATAGGTCAGGGTGATACTCTTATAAGCCCGATCCAGCTCATGATCTGGCAGAGCGCTATTGCTAACGGCACCGGAAGGGTTACAATGCCCCACCTTATCAGTAAGGTCACTGACGTAAAAGGAAAAGTGACCGAGACTGCCTCGACCGACTATTCAAAGAAGCTGTTCTCCGAGGAGACTGCAAACACTATGAGGCAGATACTCCTTACCAACGGAGCAAATAATTATTCATATCTGATAAGCGGATACGATCTCGGCATAAAGAGCGGTACCGCTCAGGTCGAGGATGGGGCTAAGGAGAATTCCCTGCTGGTCGGTTTTGTGGACGATCCTGATCTTCCGGTCGCCTTCTGCGTTGTGCTCGAGGACAGAAACAGCACCTATCTCAAACCTGAACAGATAGTCAAGGTGATGCTCGATTCACTTTCGGCTGACCTCAAATAAAAACTGTAATTATTGACAAATATATCCCGTATAGTTTGTATGGTATTAACAAACTTGACAAAAATCCCTTGTATATTTTTTAAAGTAATGGTATAATATAACTACAAAGTTAATGCTTTAGCTTTTGCTGAGGCTTAAAGGAGGACTAATATGAAAACTACCATTACCGCCAAAAAAATGCAGATACCACAGAACTTCACAGAATATGCCGAAAAAAGGATTGACACAAGGCTCGGAAAATTCTTCGGTGACGACGCCGATGCAAAAATAGTTATCTCCGAGATCAAAACTCAGATTGAACTGGAGCTCACCGTTAAGTATAACAGCATGATCTTCCGCGCTGAGCGAGCTGCTGAGGACAAGTACGTTGCTCTTGATGATGCTATTGATAAGATCATAAGACAGATCAGAAAGAACAAGACAAAAGTTGAGAAAAAGCTCAAGGATACCGCCTTCAAGGAGGCTTTCGCTTATCCCGTTCCCGAATCTGTTGATTATGAGATCATTAAGCACAAAAAGTTCAAGCTTCGTCCTATGAGCGTTGACGAGGCTATTCTCCAGATGAATATGCTTGATCACGAGTTCTTCATGTTCACGAACGGCGATACCGGTCTTATCAACGTCGTTTATAAGCGCGATGACGGTAACTATGCTGTTTTGGAGCCGGATAACGGCTGATCTTTTACGCAATCTCAGGTATGCCGGACAATTCGTCCGGCATATTATATTGAACGCAGATATTTTTTCATTTGCTGTATTTATGGAGGTAAATTATGGATATCAATAAGAAAAAAGCTATCGAAAACAGGATAAACGCAGTTGGCGAAAAGCTCCGCAGAAACAATATGGAGTTCTACTACGCTGAAAACGCTTCTGACGTCAGAGGTATTGTTGAGTCGCTTATGAAGGACGGCGATACAGTCACTCACGGCGGCTCTGTCAGTATGGCGGAATGTGGGATCAGTGAGCTCCTTAATTCCGGAAGATATAACTACCTTGACCGCTCAAAGGCGTCTTCACCCGAGGAGGCTGACGAAATATACAGAAAAGCTTTCAGCGCTGACGTTTTTATTTCAAGTGCAAACGCTATTACTGATGATGGAGTGCTCTATAACGTTGACGGTAACAGCAACCGTATCGCTGCTATCGCTTTCGGCCCTTCGTCTGTTATAATCATTGCAGGCTATAACAAGCTCGTCCACGACCTCAGAGAGGCTGAGATGCGCGTAAAAACACAGGCAGCCCCCCCTAACTGCGTAAGACTTAGCTGCCCGACCTACTGTGCCGAAAAGGGTGAGTGCGTTTCACTGCTGAAGGCTGACCACGAAATCTCCGACGGCTGCGGAGGTGACGGACGAATATGCTGCAACTACCTCATTTCTGCTCAGCAGCGCCATAAGGGACGTATAAAGGTCATTCTCGTGGGTGAGGAACTCGGTTATTGAACTGATGAGGTGTTGTTTTGCCGCAGATATGTGATTTGCTTTCGTACTTTATTATATATTCGTTTCTCGGCTGGTGCCTTGAAGTTGTCTATCAGGCCGTCAAGCATGGGAAATTCATAAACCGCGGTTTCCTTAATGGTCCGTACTGCCCAATCTATGGCTTCGGAGTAGTCATTGTAACCGGAGCTCTTGAGCCTATCAAGGGGAATATCTTTATCCTTTTCGGCGGCTCAGTCATACTTACAAGCGCTCTCGAACTTGTGACCGGGTTCGTTCTTGAAAAGATATTCCATATGCAGTGGTGGGACTATTCTGAGGAACGCTTCAATATAAGCGGCTATATATGCCTGAAATTCTCTATGTTCTGGGGGATAGCCTGCCTTGCCGCAGTAAGGCTTATACATCCTGCGGTCGAGGACCTTGTATGGGCACTCCCCTATCCAGCTGAGGCTGTGTGCGTTACAGTTATAATGATCGGCTTTGCAAGTGATATGGCTGTAACTGTCGCTTCTATCGTTCATATTAAACAGCGTATCGCCCTGCTTGACGAAATTTCAGCCCAGATGAGACTTATCTCCGATAAGACCGGTGAACGGCTGTTCAGTGCTGTTGAAAATGCTAAAAACCGCAGGGATGAGCTCAACACAAAAACTGCTGATACCCGGAAAAAACTTGAGGAGCTGCATGAAAAATATAAGACTGTCTTTGAACAGAAAACTGCCGGCATGAAGCGCTTCAAAAAGGCATTCCCGAAGCTTGACAGGATATTTGATAAAGATGAGGAAAATAAACTATGAAGAAAAAACTGATGTCTTTCGTTCTTGCAGCAGCTGTGCTGTCATTGGTAAGCTGCTCCGCCAGCGGAAGTACCCACAATGATCAGTCATCCGAAAAGCTGACTGAAACGTCCGAAACTAACACTCCTGCCGGAACGGAAAATGTGTCCACTAATAAGCCTGAGGAGACTGTCACTCAGGCTCCAACTGAACCTGAGCCATTTGAAGTCGGGTCAATGCCGGTGCTGTCTATCATGACGTCTGATCAGGGCAGCGGTTCTCTCGACTTCGTCACAAAGCCTGTCACACGTCACGTTGCAGTCGCTAAGGCTTCATGGACCCCCGGATACAAGATCCCTCCTGAGCCTTATTATGAGGAATGTACTGTTACTCTAACCGATACGGATAATTCAGTCCTGCTTGATTCAGCAGAAGCTAAGGTCAAGGTGCGCGGCAACTGGACTACAAGCTATGATAAAAAACCGCTTCGTATCAAATTCAGCGAAAAACAGAATCTCCTCGGACTGAATAACGGAAATGAGTATAAAAACTGGGTGCTGCTCGCAGAGTACAAGGACTCCTCCATGCTCCGCGATAAGACTGCACTCGCTATATCACGCGAAATTCTCGGCGCTGATGGACTCTATGCCTCGGATGCGGAGCTTGTTGAGGTGCAGATAAACAACGAATACTGGGGCGTTTATCTTCTCGCTGAGTTCCAACAGATAAACGAAGGAAGAGTTGATATCACCGATGTTCAAAAGGACTATACCGGCACCGATATAGGCTATTTCCTTGAATTTGACGGATACTACGACAACGAGGAGCCGCTGAAGGGCTTCCTTCCTGATTATCATGATAACGCTCCGCTTGTCCCCTACAATGGCGCTGGGTCAGCTTCAAGATCCATGACCTGCCTCAACGACGGCAGTGATCCATACAAGAGCAGCGTCGGTATCACTATCAAAAGTAATATCTATTCACAGCAGCAGCACGACTTCATAGAATCATATATCAACAATGTTTACGATATCATGTACTATGCTGCCTATGAGGATAAGGCGTATGCCTTCAATGCCGATTATTCCGCTATAAGCGAATCGTCCTCACTTACTCCGGAGGCTGCAGTGAGAGCTGTTGTAGACGTTGATTCACTCGCTGATACATACCTTCTGAATGAGCTGTTCTGCGATGCCGATCTTTATTGGTCAAGCTTCTTCATGGACGTTGACTTCGGCGACAGCGGCAGCAGGATGCTGCGCTTTGAAGCACCGTGGGACTTCGATTCCGCACTCGGCAACAAGGACCGCTGTGCCAACGGCCATGGATTCTACGCTGCAAATATCCTCACCGATGTGAATGATACTTACTATACTATCAATCCGTGGCTTGCTGTTATTATCAATACGGACTGGTTCCAGGATGTAATAAAGGAGAAGTGGACCGCTGCATATGAAGGCGGCACGTTCAGCCGCGCAGCTTCTATGATAGAACAGGATTCTGATACTCATACGGAAGCTTTTGCAAGGAACTACGCAAAGTGGAAAAACAATACCACAAGAAGTGAGGTCAGCGGTGAGCTGTGCCGTGCAGCTCTGAAATGCAGCACCGAGAAGGAGGCGGCTGACTATCTTGAAAGCTGGCTCGCAGTAAGAGTTGAGTTTATAAACGATCAATGGCATAAATAAAGCTATGTAAAATGAAAAGCCCCGAAGCTTCTGCCTCGGGGCTTAATTCTGTGTTGTACCGCTTTCAGGCGATCATTTTTATACGGGAAGCTTTTTGATTATGTCAAGCTTGTACTGCTGTATCGCGAGCGCATCCTTATTTGTGATACCAGGCATACCGTCAACGTCAGCTTTGATTTCGTTTTCAGGCTTAATGCCCTTTTCCTTGCCAACTCCGTAAACATCGGGATTCGATACACACTGCATGATAATTACCGCGTCAGCCATATTTACCTGACCGTCGCCGTTTGCGTCACCGTAGAGAATATCATCATTCTCACTTGTGGGCTGAGTTTTTTCGTATTCATAAACTACAGTGATAGTATTGTATGTCACGGTCACGTCTGCGCCAGTCTCGCTGTTTGTGGAGGATTTCCACCAATCCTGGAACTCGATGTATGTATCCCTGATAATTGCGGGTTCATTTTCAAGATTTGTTTCAGCATCGATCGGGATAGTAAATGTTCCGTCAAATTCAACTGTATTGTCAGCAGTTCCTCCGCCGTAGCTGAAAGCCTTGCTGCCCCAGTGCAGAGTACCATCCGCAGTCTCAAGCTTGTTGAAGCAGAGACCGCCGCCTCCGCCGTACCAACCAGAACCTGTTGAGCAGCTTGCTGTTGTGTTAATTATGACCTTTCTGAGTGCGGATGCGTCCTCTATCGGGATCATCGGAAGATCGTTCGCAGACTTTTCAAGCTCGCTGAAATTGTAAGTAACTTCCTTTGTCTCGGGCTTTTCAGGCTCAACGTAAAGTGTTGCATCTGTAGCTTTGTCAGATATAACGATCTGTGCTGCGGAGAGCGGAGAAAGTTCAACTGTGATAGTGCTGCCGGAGAGATCGTTCTGCACGTCAATTACACGGATATCGCTGTGATCCTGCTCAATAGCGTATACAACTGCGCTTTTGTAATTCTCAGCACCGCCGCTTATAGTTATCTCAGCCTTCTCAGTATTGTTCTTGTCCTTGTTTGAGAGAACCAATGTAACATTTGAAGTATCACTGCCGTTTATGGAAGCAAATGCTGCCGATTTGGATAGATCTTCAGTCGAAGCACTTACAAGAGTGTCACCGAAGGAACTTCCTTTACCGTCGTAATTGGTATAAAGATTGATCGCAGATTCAACATAGGGACACTTGGAAAGAGAACCCCAGTATGTTGCGAAGTAAACATTGTTGAGCGCGAATGCACCAAGAGCCTCGACCTCTGCAATACCGGATATTACCGATTTTCCGGTGTTTGCCTCGTCGCCGATATTTGCAACGTTGTACTCGGAAACAGCAAGCTTAGTTCCGGGATAATAGTTCTCAATTGATTTCTGGAGAACGTTCAGGAAAGGGAAATACTGTCCCGCCCACGGCTGGAGCCAGCTGTTTTCAACGTAGGTCGGATCATAAAGGCTTCTTGCTGCCTGAAGTATCGCATCATCAGTCGAACAGTCCTGTGCATAATAATGAACATCAACTACATCGAGAAGGCGCTTTCCGTTGTCCTTTTCAGCTTTTGCCATCTGATCGAGGTAATAGTCCATGTACCAGCTGTAATTGCTCTTGACTGCCTGCCAGTCAGGGTCAGTAAAGCCGTTGCCGTTCTCTCCTATCTGCATACAAGGCAGCATTCCCCAGAAAGCAGGTCCGAATACCTCAGCATTAGGGTCAATAGATTTTACGGCCTTAGCAAGCTCGATGGACTTCGAGATGAGTTCGCTGTTTGTGACTTCATCGGGATGCAGGTAAGGGTGAGTATCGTTCCAGAGCGCCGGCTCGTTGTCAAGGCTGTAGCCCTGTATACCTGTTGAAGTGGTTGAATCACCAAGCTTGTTTACGATATAGTTGACATATTCGTCCATATAAACAACGCCGTCCGTGAGATCAGGTTCAAGTGAGAGCTCGCCGTCCTTTTTAAATTCAACCTTGTTCCAGCGTGCGGAGGGAGCTGTCTCAGCGGCTGATACCGAACCGTTCTTGTCAGCCGCTACATAGCCAGCCATCTGGAGAGTTGCGAGCTTATAGGGAATGTTGTACTTTTCACCAAGCTGTGAGAGCTCACGAACCGCAGATGCCGGTCCCTTGTTGCTGTCGCCGATATTCGTATCAGAGCTGTTGCGCCAGTCCTCGCCGGCGTTGGACCAGTTTGTCTCCCAGTTGTAGCCGGTGTAACGGTTTCCTCCCTGCCTCATATTGCTTATTGTAACGTTCTTGACATTAATCGAATCAAAGGCATTTACACCATAGATGTAAGGGCTGATCGGCTTTTTTTCGCCTGAAAGATCGACCGAAACCTTCATTGAATAAGAGCCTTCGCCATCAGCTGAAACAGTTCCTGAGGGTACAAGAGCTGCATTTGAGATCACACAGACACCTGCAAGCAATCCCGCAAAACTTCTTTTTATCATTGTTTTAACTCCTTTATACTGCCGGTCTTAACCGGTTATTTTTTATTACCATTCCTGAACGGAGCACGTTTCCAGATGTCGATATTCGGCTCACAGAAGCTGAGAAAATTCACAAGAGATTTTGCCAATGTCAGAATGGCTACAAGCGGTATATTATGCACATATCCGTATATCGGGAACGGCTCATCGCCTGTGTCGGCGGTAAGCTCCCACATTATACCAAATCTGACGAGCCTGTCAACTATACACGATACCTTTTCATCAGCTATACCAAGCTTATTTGAGATACTGCTCTTTGTCAGTATGTAATTCCTTCCAAGGGTCTCAGCATAGCATATTACCCTCAGTGAATCCTCATCGGCAAGTATACTGAAAAGCTCCAGGATATGCGGCTGAATCGAAAAATAACTGTCGATGCCGTTTTCCGGTATCCTCATGAAGCAGGCATACTGCATATCCGGATTCAGCCTTGCAATCCCCAGCTCATAGTCTGTTCTGAGATGAGCATAGGTCTCATTCTGGAATGCCTCGGGATAGCGTATGCTCTCCGGAGGGGTATTGAGGTTATATGAGCTTATCATGCTGTAGAATTGGTGCATTACGAATCTTCCTCTGTCGTCCGGTGGGAGCTTCTGCACCTCCTCTGCTGCAGCGATGTTAAGGTTTACTTTTCCGTCCTCGTCCTTGAGCCCAAATAGCGCATCGAGTGATACATCCAGTGTTTTGGCAAGAAGCGGAAGCAGCTCGCTGTCAGGATAACTGCCCTTCTCCCACTTTGAAACAGCCTGCGGTGTCACCATCATAGCTGCTGCGAGCTGGCTTTGGGTCAGCCCTGCTCTTTTTCTGAATTTTATTAGATTACTGCTGAATTTCATTTCCATAGCAAGAATATCCTCTCCGGAAGAAATCCCGCGCGGTATTACTCTTGCTTTGCCGTTCTCAGTCTTTATCATGTATTTATGATATCACATTATACAGTTGAGTTCAAGCAAGAGATTTTTTGCGGAATCAAACTTCCCGTTGACTTATAAACCTAAAGTTGATTATAGCAATATTATACCATTTATCTTTGAGTTTGACAAGTATTTTCAGCAAAAAAAGGTACTGCACCGTGCAGTACCTTTTATAAAATCATTCATCAGCCGCCGAGCCATTCGCTGACCTTGCTTTCTGTGTCCGGGATATCTTTACGGTTTATCACAAGTGCATTGCTGTCAACGTTTGCATCAGGTTCAAGTGAGCTCACTGTCGATATTGTTGAGGAAGCTCCGCTCCCGCCATGACTTACGAATATCCGGACAGCCTTTCCGCTCAGATCATACTCATCAAGGAAGCTGTATACCGCCATCGGAAGGTCTCCCCACCAATTGGCATAACCTAAATAAACTGTATCATAAATGCTGATATCCTCGATATGGCTCGAAAGCGCCGGGCGTACACCGTCCCTCTGCTCCTGCTTTGCCTTGTTGATAGTGTCATCGTAATCAGCCGGATAAGGCTCGGCTGTTTCGATACGGAACATATCTCCGCCTGTGTGGGACTGTATGGTCATCGCCGTATACTCGACCGTTCCCCTTAACTCTCCGCCTACTATTGTGCGGCTTGCCGATGAATCGGCATCCGTACCGTCAGTCTGTGGATTGGAAAAATATGCGATGAGAACACGTTCCCCGCTTTGTGATGCTGTTTCTGATGAATCGCCTGCCTGCTGTTCTGACGGAGCAGCAACAGAATAACCTTCATCATCCTTTTTTCCGCATGATGCCGGAGCTGCCATACACACCGCTAATATTCCTGCAAGTATAAGCTTCCCTGTTCTCATAAAACACCTTTCCTTTCATGCAAGCTATTCTTTGTATTTATTATATCACAATCATTACATTATTTCAATATGGATCTCTTATCTTTACAATAAGTTAAACTTATTTATCTCCCGATGTACTGAGCTTGTTGCCCTGCGGACGTGAGTTGAGCTGATCGATATATGCCCTCAGCTCAGCCTGAGTGTTCTGGTAGATATGATAGAACTCATCAGCTGAGATACGCATTGCTCCGCTGCCGAGAATTATCATCTGCTCAAGTCCATCCGAGGTAGCGACCCGGACACGATGCTTCTGCGAAAGCTCATGCGTCACCCGCTCGATGTAAGTATCAGCAGTCTCGGATTCCTTCGTGTAAACAATATTTATATTGTTATGACGTTCGACCTCACGGTGCTTGCCCTTTACCCTGTAAGCATCAAATACAAGTATCAGCTCATAGCCGGTACAGCCCTGATAGCTGCACATCATGCTTATAAGCTCAGCTCTCGCTGCATCAAGATTCTCAGCTGCTATCTTTTTCAGCTCGTCCCATGCAAATATCATGTTATATCCGTCAACAAGCAAATAATCCGGTCCTTCATATTCCGGAAGCTTCACGGACTTGTTCTCAACAGACACCGCCTTCGTCTTTTTGAAGGCTCTGCGAGGATCTCGGTTTATCCTTCCATAGGTGCGCTCGAATATTTCCATAAGCTCCTCGTCAGTCGCTGTGCGCTGTGAAAAAGTCCTGACAGGTACGGCAGGCTCAGCAGCTTTCGGGCTGGGGGTCAGTGCAGACGGCAGGGGCATATTCTGCGTTTCCTCATCCCCCTTGTCTATAACTCCCCCGCTGTGCGA